>JALYVR010000736.1 GCA_030853145.1 Chloroflexota bacterium
CTCCAAGATTGGGTCGTCCAAAGGTAGGGGCGCCGTTTACAAGCCCGCCTGTTCTTCGGCGATAAAACCACCTCGTAGAGACGTTTGAAGGTAGGGCGCTCCAAGATTGGGTCGTCCAAAGGTAGGGGCGCCGTTTACAAGCTCGCCTGTTCTTCGGCGAACAAGCAGACTTGTAAACCGCACCCCTACACATTGGACCGTTGATTGAACTTGATAGAACAGCAATCTGAAGGTCAGATGGATGGCAGCAAACGACCTATTCTTACGTTTTCAGCAGCGACTCGCCGCCGTAGGTGGCGAGTCCCACCTGGCCGCTTCCCTGGCCCAGGCAGCCGAGATCGTCGCAACCCACCCAGCACTGGCTGCGCGGGAACTTGTGATACCGCCAGACTTCGATCAACGCCAACCATGGCACGCGATCCTTCCCCTGCTCACGGACAAAGGCGTGACCCTGCGCACCGCTAGCAGCCCGGAGAGCGTCGCCGACGCGCCCGCCGGCCTCTCCAGCGCGGAGATGGCGGTCGCCGAGACCGGCTCAGTGCTGCTAGCGGACAACGCGCTGGCCTCCAGGGTTGTGAGCATGCTCACCCTGACACATTTCGTGCTGGTCCGCGAGCACAGCCTCGTGCCTATGCTGGACGAGGCTGGCGTGTACTTACAGCAACTGACCAGCGCAGGTCCCGACCAGCAACACTACATCACCCTGGTGACCGGTCCCAGCCGCACCGCCGACATCGAGCGCACCCTCTCTATCGGCGTGCAGGGACCTGGCGCTTTGTGCGTTATCGTAGTTACACAGAATGCATAATTAATTGAGGAAACCAGCCATCCGTAGGGGCGCCGTTTACAAGCCCGCGCATCAGGCATCACCATCATGCCACCCGCTGGCGCGCGGGCTTGTAAACGGCGCCCCTACGCACCAATGGAGGCAGCTATGATGAGCAAACATTCTGTCACCCAGAATGATCACGAAGTGCTACCGTTTAGAGAGCGCCTGGAGCATGCGCTGGAAGACGAGCATATGCATGCCGCCCTTGAACGCTTCGCACCCAGTTGGCGCATCTCACGCGCCGCTGTCTTCGAGAGCGAGGAGGCCGACTACGGCGCGGACTACGATTTCGCGCACCTGCGCTCCCACTTGCGCCAGGCCAAAGACTACGCCATTGCGCACCAGCCGGAACTGCTGGCCCGGTTCAAGGCCCAGGTCGAAGCTGCCGGCGCGATTATCTACGAGGCGCGCACCGCTGAGGACGCCAACCACTATATCTACGACCTCTGCCAGCGCAAGGGCATCGACCTGGTGGTGAAATCCAAGACGATGGTAAGCGAAGAGACCGAGCTGAACACCTATCTTGAGGAACGCGGCATCCAGGCCGTCGAGACCGACCTCGGCGAATGGGTGGCGCAGCTCGCGCACGAGCGGCCATCGCACATGGTCATGCCCATCATCCACAAAACGCGCCAGCAGGTCGGCCAGCTCCTCACCGAGGCCACGGGACGCGAGATCTCCCGCGAGAACGTCGCAGAGCAGGTCGCGGTCATTCGAGTGGAGCATCGCAAGTCGTTCCTGAACGCCGGCATGGGCATCAGCGGCGCCAACGCGCTGATCGCCGAGAGCGGCACCGTCATGATGATCACCAACGAGGGCAACGGCCGCATGGTGACCTCCCTGCCGCCGGTCCACGTTGTGATGGCAGGCTACGATAAGCTCATCGGCACACATGCCGAGGCCATGACGCAGTTGCGTCTGCTGGCCCGCAGCGCCACGGCCCAGTCCATCACCAGCTACACTACCTTCATCACCGGACCCGCCTATCCCGGCAAAGAGATGCACATCGTGCTCGTCGATAACGGGCGCAGCGAGATGCGCGCCGATCCCCGTTTCCAGGAGGCACTGCGCTGCATTCGCTGCGCCGCCTGTGCCAACATCTGCCCGGCATACCAGCAGGTGGGGGGCCACGCCTTCGGCTACATCTACAGCGGGGCTATCGGCCTGGTGGTCACACCCTTCCATCACGGCCTGGACGCGGACGCCGGGCCTCAAAGCCTCTGCGTGAGTTGCAACGCCTGCGAAACCATCTGTCCCGTCGAGATCCCCTTGCCCAGCCTGATCCTGAATGTGCGCAGCCGCGTCGTCGAGGCCAAAGGTCTGCCGCCCATCAAAGCCTTAATCTTCGGCACCCTGGCTCGCCCGCGCCTCTTCGGCCTATTGACGCGGCTGGCCAGCATCGGGCAGATCCCCGTCACGCGCGGCGGCCAGTACATCCGCGCGCGCAACCTCGGCCTCCTGGGCAAACTACCCATACGCAGCATGCGCTACGTCGCCGCGCTCGCGTCCTGGCGCAGCCTCCCCGCCTTTGCAGCTCGCCCCCTGCGCGACCGGGTAAAGCATCTGGAGCAGCAGAAGCCCACCAGCACACCCGCTGTTCGCCAGACAACCATCTGCTACTTCGCCGGCTGTATGACCGACCGCCTCTACCCGGAGATGGGCGAGGCCGTCATCAAAGTGCTGGAAGCCTGCGGCATGCGCGTCGTCTACCCGCAACAACAAAACTGCTGCGGCCTCCCCGCGCTCAACTCCGGCGATCGCCAGCACGCCGTAGCTATGGCGAAGCAGACCATCAGCATGCTTGAGCGCACGCTCGACGAGACAGGCGCGGATTACATCGTCAGCGCCTCCACCAGTTGCGTCGTCACCATCATCCAGGACTACGCCCGGCTCTTCGAGGACCTGGACATGCAAGCCTGGCTCAACCGCGCCCACGCCCTCTCCGAGCAGGTCACCGACTTCACCAGCTTCATGAACCGCGTCCTGCTGCCAGTACAGCGCGACGACCACAAAGAGGTCATCACCAGCGAAACGGCACCGCTGAAGGTAGGGGCGCGGTTGACAAGCCCGCCTG
>JALYVR010000737.1 GCA_030853145.1 Chloroflexota bacterium
AGCGGGGTTGCAAGGGGCTGCAAGCCCTTTGCCGGGGGGGGCGGGGTGTCCCCGCCCCTTTTTCTTCTCTCTTCTCCCCGCCTGCGGCGGCGAAGAAAAGGGAGAAAAAGCGTTTTTCGGGGACACCCCGAACCCCGGCAGGGACGCTCCGCTCCCTGCACTCTCGTTTTTTGAATGGGTGTTTCAAAAATTCGGGGTAACTCATACTACGCGAATGGGGTCGTCTTACTATGCTGTCAAGATTAGAACGCGTTAATAGGCCCCAGCTTCTCCAGCAGCAGCGGGATCAGGTCGCTTGCCAGGCTGGGTAGTGGGTCGGCGGTCACAAGATGATAGTACAGAGCGTTGAGAAACTGGCGTGTATTGTGCAGGATGCAGGTGTTGACATCGGACTCGATGGCGGGCGGGAAGCCTTCGAGGAGGCTTTCTACGCTGATCGGATAGCCCTCTGGCTGGTTGGTAGTCAGTCGCTCCAGCCAATAGCTGATGAAGGGCAGCGTGAGCAGATCCTGGCTCAATAGCCACAACACGGCGCGTACCAGGCGCTGCTCCTCGTTATAGAGATAGACATGCGCCACAGGTGGCGCAATCTTCGTGGCGAGCGCCTCCATCATCCGTTCCAGGTCCGCGACCTGCATGTAGCGGTTGAGTCCCAGGACACCGAGCAGGTCGGCGCCATGAGCTACAGCGTGTATCCAGCCGGGGCCGCCCGGTACATAGCCACGCACATCTTGCTCGGCCGGGTAGTACGCCAGCGCCTGCTCCAGCACCTGGCGCACCTCGCCCTCCTCCAGAAAGGGGTGCTCGATCTCGAAGTACAGAATCGTTGCCAGCGTGAGCGCCGAGAAAGAGCGCAGGAAGACATTGTCTGTCCCCCGTTCGTCCGGGCTGAGCGCCAGGTTCTGCGTCAACTCTGTGATCATAGCGCGCAATTCAGCGGGCGTATAGCGTTCCTGGGAGATCCAGCGTTCAAGGATCGGATAGGCGAAGACACCCCGCAATTCAGCATCGGACGATCCCAGGTTGGAGAGCAGTTCAGGCGTAAGAGACTGAACAGATCGATCCTGGGGGGGTATATAATCGGCATCCACAATAGTTTGCCAGAGCATCTTGCTCGTCGTCGTCATTTTTACTCCAAAGATCACTGTATTTGATTAACGGCCCACCACGTGCCGCAACTGGTTCACCACCTGCTCCAACTGGGTCGCGGCATCGGCGGCCGAGGTGGCGCCGGTCGCCAGTTGCTCGGTTACCTGGGTGGTGACTTTGAGGGCGGTCGCCAGCTTCTGATTGCTGGTCTCCTGGTAATGGGCGGCATTCTCGATATACTGCGCGGCATTGATGATCTCGCCCATCGCCTGCTGAGCGGTGCGAGCATCGATTTCAGGCCAGCGCAGCACGACTTCGTTGGCGATGTCCCTGAGCCGGTGAGCGGCAACGCTGGTGGCGCCGGTGTAGTATTGTACTGATTGCAGGCCCACCTGCGAAGAATCGACCACCCAGCGTTGCTCAGCGGCCGCGCTTTTCTGTTTACTTGCTAGCGTATTGAGGGCCTCGCTGTTCCTACGCAGGTAATCGACCGAGTACAGGATGGGACGAGTGAGCCGCCGCCCGATGTACAGACCGATCAAGGCCGCCAGCAGCAGCGCGATAGCCGCCACAATAGCCGTGATGCGCAATTGTTGGTCGGCCACGGCGGTAATCGTGCTGATCGGACTGAGCACAAAGTAGTTCCAGGGCACGACCGTGGCGGCGTGGCGAGTGACCTCGAACGGCTCGCTTTGCCTGCTCGGCGTCGTCTCGAATGTGCTTGATGTCTGCTTAGCGTGCAGAGTCTTGGCGATCGCGTCATCCGCCATAACTGGCACATTGCCGCTGTTGCCGTAGAGCGCCTCGCTGCTGGCCGCTACCTGGGCATCTGGGGCCAGGGGTGCCACGGCCTTAAAGAGTTGTGTGGAGTCGGTATCGGCGATGCGCACGCCGTTCTGATCGAGGAGAAAGGCGTAGCTGCCCGCACCGTTTGCCCCCCGCTCGCTCTGGACAATATCGCGGATATAATCAATATTCAGGCTTGCGCGCATGAAGCCCAGCAGTTGCGGCCCACGCGTTTGAGCCACGGCGATGATGGGTGCGTAGATATCAATGGAGGCTTTCTGCGTTTGGGCGTCAAAGTACACCCCGGAGAAGAAGATCTGTGTCCCACTAGTTACCAGGCGGAGATCGGCCGGGGGCACAAGATACTGTCCATGAGGTTGAGGTTTCACATTCAAGGGGAAGTACAGGCGGAGATGGCCTGCTGGATCAAAAAGCGCCCATGTTGTGTAGCGCTTATCACGGTAGATGCCGGCCGCGAGCCCGTAGAGCGCGTGTGTCGTAGCATCCGTCGTGACTCGGGCGGGTGGGGTGGCCAGGAAGGATTGCACAGTTGGCACCTGGCTCAGGGTGCCCGCATCTAATAACCGCTCGTTCAAGTAGGTATCGATCAACTGCACCCGTTCGCGAGCATCGGTGTCCATAGATGTGCGCGCCTGTGTCAGCAAGGCCGGATGAGAGAGAACCTCGCTACTTACGATGGTAATCACTAGAGGTGCGATAGCTGCAAACATGAGCAGCAGCGAGACACGCACAGACAAAGAGAACCGCTGTCTGCGAGGCGGCTCAATCCCGCGTGAAGACATAGCAATAACCGTCCTTTGTAGTCCTTGAACCTGTTGACTTATAACTGGCGAATAAGGCCAGCACGCTCCAGCTCATAGAGCATTCTAGATACTTCTTCCCGGTCGTGGCCCGTCAGGCGGGCCAGTTCATGAATGGAGCGCTCCCCATTAATGAGTAGCAGGAGCCGCCGGTGGGCGCGTGAAAGCCCCGCATGTTCGACTGCCTGCAAGGCATTATCGCTGT
>JALYVR010000101.1 GCA_030853145.1 Chloroflexota bacterium
GATCACCACTCCTGGTACCAACGTCACGGCTCCCAGGACCGGGCGGCTCAGGCACTTATTCCATATGGTGGCCCCGGTATCAGGCTTGAGCGCCTGCACTATCCCCGCGCAGGTCTTGCCATCAATTTTCGCCTGAGTACCCGCTGTATACAGAGCGGTGCCATCCCAGGCAGCGGGCGCGATGGTGCCGCCGCCGCAGTCCGGGCATGTTCCCGCGATCGCAGCCTTCGCTTTCCAGACCGGCCCCTTCGCGACATTATCACGCTCAAATGTATAGAAGGTGCCATTCTTGTTGACAACACCCACCATCTTATGCAGAGCACCGTTGATTTTCGCCTCAAAGAGCACTGGTGTAGAACCAAAATCGCCATCTTCTGTAGCTTCGGCCGCCGGAACTTGCCAGGAACCCAGAGGCTTCAGGTCGGATGCGCTCAATTCGATCATAGAATCCGCGTAGGGCGTGGCTTTTTTACACGGGACTGCCTCACCTACACCGATGTAGATAGTCTGTTTGTCTTCATCAATAGCCGGGGAGCCCCAGACGCCGCCGCCCAGACACTCCGGCGGTATCACATCAAAACTATGTTGCACAGTACCTGTAGAAGCCTGGAGTTGGAAGAGCCGTCCCTGTACAAGCGGGCAATCCCCGAACGATGCCAGCCCGATGTAGACACTTCCATTAAACACGACAGGTGAACTCCAGATGAAGTGATCAGGAGAGGCACCCAGCGACGTTTTCCAGATAACCGCGCCCGTGCGCGCGTTTAACGCATAGACATTGGCATCGCCCCCACCGACGAACACCATCGGGGTCCCTGACCCGTTGAGCATTACCGAATCGACGGCCGCCGTACTCGCCACGCCAACATAGCTGGGGGTGCAGTGGTTATTGATGGCTACGCCCACATTGGTCTTCCAGACCTGCTTGCCTAAGAGATCCGTCGCGTGCTCGTTGCCATCCCAGGAGCCCCAATACACCCGGCCGTCAGATTCTACTGCCTGGGTAGAGATCGGGGAATCGGCCTGGTAGAGCCAGCAGCCCTTCAAGTTGGGTGCCGTCGTCGCATTGAGGGGGTTGGCTTTGTCATCGCTATAGCTGGTGCGCGCCCCGTTCCCCAGGTACATCGGCCAATCCCCTGATGGCGTGGTGTCATGACATGAGACGGCACTGAACGTCGCGACATATGGCGCCGTCGTGGTAGCTACGTCGGTGGTATCACAGGCTGTCAGCAACAGCAGCAGTATTCCGACTACCGCCCATAACGAAATACGCTGTACTCCCCCCCGTTTTTTAAGTATCCTTTGATAGTCCATGCGTATACTTTCCTCCCTGATTGTGAACACTCTATAAGTCCCGATCCCTTATGAACATTGGCACAAGGCAACCACAAGGGATTGCCCCACACATACACATCCTTCAGGTCCCGATCCCTTATGGAAAGGGGTACATTCAGTCTTTTTTTGCCCTCGAATGAGATGAACAAAGGCTTTGTGTATCCTATACACGGGATATAGACAGCAATCGATACTCAAGCAATCATGGACCCCCCCTTTTTGGGGAGTGACCTGGCTGGGCACGTCTGTGATATGATGTAGAGACACGATGATCGTGTCCAGACAGGCATGTAACGTGTAGAAATCGTTTCCAAGAAATGATAGCAAACAGTATCAAATGATAGCAAATATGCTATACTTCTTTCGTGAAGGTACGGCAGTACATAAAACAGCAGATAATACGTTACAGTGCTGCACATCCTAAACTCCTTTGGAAATACAAGGAAAAACGATAGGGATGGGTAAGAGTGAGAGTAGTTGAGCAACACAGTATCGGGAAGAATGATCCACGCTATGCGGCCATTGATACCGCAGCTTTTGCGTCTAAAAATCTCTATAATCAGGCTACCTACCACATCAGACAAGCCTACATTCACGAAGGTACTTTGATACTGTAAAGGAAATCATGGAAATTATAAAGATCTCTCCCCGTGGATACTGCTATGGGGTAGTTGATGCATTGCAAATCGCGCGTCAGGCGGCCAAAGACACCACGCTTCCCCGCCCTATCTATATTATCGGCCAGATCGTCCACAACAGGCATGCCATTGAAGAACTAACCGCGCTGGGTGTGATCACGCTGGATGGTGAGGACCGCGTCTCCATTCTGGAACAGGCCACCGAGGGCACGGTGATCTTCACTGCGCATGGCGTCTCCCCGCTGGTGAAACAACGAGCGCGGGAGCGCGGTCTCCATTGCATCGATGCCACCTGCCCCGATGTGACAAAGACACACGACCTGGTGCGCGACCTGGTGGCCGAGGGCTACTATGTCCTCTATATTGGGAAAAAGGGTCATCCTGAGCCAGAAGGAGTGCTGGGCGAGGCGCCAGGGCATATCAACCTGGTTGAGACCGAGGCCGATGTGGACGCACTGCGCCTGACGCCGGAGCAGGAACAGAAGCTGGCAGTCTCTACGCAGACTACGCTCTCGCAATGGGATACCAGGCGCGTGATCGAGTACATCAAGGCCCGCTACCCGCAGGTTGAAGTGCATATCGATATCTGTGGAGCCACACAGAGCCGGCAGGAGGCCGTGGTCGCCCAGGCGAAGGGCGCGGATCTGACGATTGTGGTAGGTGACCCGCGCAGCAATAACACCAATCGCCTGGTGCAGGTATCGGAAGAGTTGGCAGGCGTCCCGGCCGTGCGTGTCGAAGACCTCTCGCAACTGGACCCCGCGTGGCTGAAGGGCAAGAAGCGCATCGCCGTCACCGCCGGCGCCTCCACCCCCAGCCAACTGACACGCGCCGTCATTCGCTACCTTGAAGAATACCAACCGGAAGCATAGAAAACGAGGCGTGGAGACATAGACCGGGCGCATTCGTTGATACTCTCTAGGGAGCAACATGTCGGCCTTGGAACAGGGCACCCGCCAGGGGATGCCCCTCCATACCATAGCCCGCAGTCGGCGCTTCCTACGAATCACCAGATCGGCTATGAAATCCGTTACGAGCGCGTGTCCCCATCGCCACGCCGCCTCCGCCCGGTCAGACATGTAGGGGCGCCGCTGGCCTGCGCCCTGTTCGGTCCGCCTGCGCCCCAGTTACGATGCGCGGCAGGTGGAGATGATTTGCAGGGCCTGATCGCGCGCGCCAAGTTGAATAAGCGCCAGCACCTGCTGGAAGATGGCATGACGCAGCAGACTGCAATGGAACTCGAAGGTGCTCTCCTCTTCTGTCTTCCCCTTGCGTGCCTCTTCTGGCTGTTGCTCCAATTTGCGCAGCTTCAATGTGAAGAAAGCCAGGCGCAGCAGTTCAAAGCGCACTCGCTGCTCCGGCGTGTTGAGGGTGGTCTCAGTAGGAAACGTCGGGATATGCGTCACTGTACGCGCCTCAGAACGGCTCTTGATGTTGTCTTGATTGGTATATGAAGCCATGATTTTGTGTCCTCGCTGTGTGTAGTAAACGGTAACAAGCATATCCCTACGCAATTTCTTTGTGTATCTATGTCTATCATTCTACCTGCCAGCGGTGTAGAAAGAAGTGGCGAACAGGTAGGGATACGGTTGAGATCGAGCAAGCAGGTGTAAGTTTAGCACTAGCGCCTTGATGGCCCTGGCTGGAGATAGAGGTAGAGGGCATATCGACATATTGGCTACTAAATATGAAAAAAATGATACAGTATGGTAACATCTAAAATACGGTAGATCCTGCCAGGCGTAAATCTTCTTATAAGAGCGTCGCGCACCTTCCTCCAGTGAGGAGCCATAGATTACAAATCTACCCGGAGGGGACATCTATGTTAATCTGCCTGTCATGCCGGTCGGAAGCGCCCGATGCTGCCCGTTTTTGTGGAAAATGTGGCCAGCCATTTAAGGAAGAGGGGACGATGAATGGGGCCAGGGCGCATGGTTCGTCTAGCACCGGTATCGCAGTCTCTGCTGTGCTCCCCCGGCCGGAGATCGATGAAAGGGAGCTGACGCTGCTGCGCCAGGTCTCAGCGGGCGAGTGCCAGTGCCAGTTGGAGAACAAGAGAGCAGAATTAGCGGAGCAGCGCGTCGCTATGGTCGAGTATCTGCAAGCGCTCCTGCCCTGCGCGGCAGAAGAACATCGCGAGCGCAACAGGACCGCCTTCGAGAAGGCCCTCGTGGAGATGCCGCCGCTGGCAGATCCTTTCTGGTGGTCTCTCATCCCGGTCGTCGGAGCGTACGCGCTGCGTATGACACAGCAACCAGATAGCGCCACTCGCAAGTACAGCATGTGGCGAGCCTTTGTGTGGGCTCTCTGGTATGAGCGCTGTTTTCGACCGAAACGTTTCAAGAATTGCTTTAAGGGCTGCTTACGTTTCTTCAAAGAGTGCATTGAAGACGCAGATGTGCTGGCGGAGGCGCTGCGTGATCTGGAAGCGCTCTCTCAGGTACTGGCTGCCGAGCGCTGTGTGGATGACCTGCGTCGCCTGCAAGATGCCCTGGCAGAGGTCCCCTCATCGCCCGCTGTCATCTACCTCCATCAAAAGATCGCCCGGCAGATCGCCACGGCGGCAACCACCTCCACAACAACGTTAACCCCTGTAACGCCGGCGGCAATAGATGCACAGGAACATCCACCGCTTCCAGAGGGCCAGCGTATTCTGGCGGCGATCGAGGGGTTGTGGGGGTTTCTGGACAAAAAGTATGCGCAGCAGAACCGCGAGACCTTTGAGCAGGCGCGCCGGGAGCCAGAAACGCCCCAGGCGATGCAGCAGATGGCGAGGCTGGCCGGGACGATCAGCCGCAACGTCGTCTATCGCTATACGCACGGGGAGAGCATCGCTGATGAGCAGGTAGAGTCTGCGATTGCGCTGGCTGGTTTCTCCGTGCGCCATAGCACGGATATCTATCGAAAAATATCACAGCGTCACCTCTTTTTGTTGGAGGGACTTCAGCATATGCGCGGCGGTTCTGCGCGCGAGCCGGCGGACTTCACCAATCAGTTCAAGCAGAAGTTCTGCGCGCGGGAGGAGGATGCGTCGGCCGCCTGGGCCGAGTTCGTGCTGCTGGTCACATCCTACCTGGCGGAACGCCGCACGCTGAACACGGCGGATGTGACAGAGGTGAAGATCTGGGCGCGTGTGTTTGAGCGCGTCGCGGAACTGGGACAGGGCGAGCGCGGCCTCTTCATGGCGGAAGCCAGAAGGCATGCTCTCCCTGAGCGTGTGCAGGCGCGCCAGGGCCAGACGAAAGCCACTCCTGGCACACCCACACACGGGTCCTTAGCGCGGAATCACCTCAATGGCCTGAGCAAAGATGCGCCGCCGGCTGATAGAGCTGGCTCCCGCCGTGTCGGGGTCTTTATAGATGTTGAGAACACCTGGTTCGTGGTGCCCAGAGCCATGACTCCTGTAGTTCTGGGAATGGCGTTGACAGAGTATGCCTCCGCGTTTGGCACGGTCGTCAGTCGCTGGGCCTGCGCGGACGAACGCAGTTTCCCCAATGGGAAGAGCATCCTGCGAGAATTGGGGAAAGCAGGGTTTGATCTACACAAGCCGCAAGGTGAACCTGTGCGGGGCCAATCGCGGAAGAACGCAGCGGACTTCGCGCTAATCGAGCGTATTACGCTTGAAACGTACCAGAACCGTCTCGATGTCTGTGTGCTTGTGAGCGGCGATAGCGACTACCTTGAGAAGGTCATGAGCCTGCTCGATAGCGATCATACTGTGCGTATTGTGGCATCGAAAAGTCGCCAGCAACTCTCCTGCGCCTATAATGAACTACAAAGGCGGCGCGAGAAGCTGCGCCTCAGTCAAGGCCACGCTGAAGCCGATTTCTTCATCGATGACCTGGATGAGATCCTGCAGGCGAGAGGCGCTATCCGCTGACGACAGTGCCTGCTACTGCGGTCCGGCAAGCGTATGGCGAATGAGCATCAGATGCGTGAGCGGACCCAGGCCGCCGGGGACAGGCGTGAGGAACGAGGCAACCTGGCTCACGCTCTCGAAGTCGATATCCCCCACGACCTTGCCGTTGACGGTGTTGATGCCTGCGTCGAGCACGACGGCGCCGGGCTTGACCATGCTAGCCGTGAAGCTGGCCGGACGCCCGGTGCTGACCACCAGGATGTCGGCGCTCCTGGTGATGCTGGCGAGGTCCTGGGTATGCGAATGACAGATGGTCACGGTGGCATCCTGGCGCATGAGCACCAGCGCGGTAGGTTTGCCGCCGATATTGCTGCGCCCAACGATCACCGCGTTGCGTCCAGCAATAGGAATGCCGGAGTCTTTCAAGACCGCCAGCACTACGTCGGCCGTCGAGGGAATGAAGCTGGGAAAGCCCAACAGCAAATTGCCGGCGTTGCGCGGGCCCAGCCCATCGACATCTTTCTCCGGTTGCAGCACCTCAGTCACGATGCGCTGGCGAATGTGCGCCGGCAGGGGCAGGAGCAGGACAATGCCATCAATGTCGGGATCGGCGTTCAGCGCGGCCACCTCGGTCCGCAAGGCCTCCTCCTCAATCTCGAACGGGTAAGCCAGCGTCGCGCAGTCCAGCCCAATCGTGCGACATGAGCGCGCCAGTTGCCGGCTATAGACAGCGGCGGCGGCATCGTGTCCCGCGATCAGTTGCGCCAGGCGGGCCGGGCGCCGCCGCCGCTCGCGAAAGCGCAAGGCCTCCTCTTGCAATGCGCCGGTCATCTGCCTCACAAGGGGCCTGCTATCAAAAAGTGTTGCTGCCATCGATTCGTATTTTCCCATTCGTATGTGTGTTTGCCAGGAAGCCAGGCCTCCTGGCGTGAATTATACACCCAGATGGGCGGATACATGTAGCTGCTCCCTAATCTACCGCGCGAATAGCCGGGTGCAGCAGCCCCAGCGCGATCACGCCGGCAGAGATGGCCCCACCCAGCACAAAGACCGGAGATGCACCCAGGTGATCAGCGGCGATGCCTGCCAGCCCGTAGCCGATGGGGAGCAGGCTGGAAGAGACCAGGATATCGATGCTGCCGACGCGGCCCAGTAAGTCAGCGGGCACAAACTCTTGCAGGGTATTTATCCAGGCCAGCCCTAAGATCGTGAAGCACGCGCCCTGGATGAAGAACGCCAGGCACACTCCTGCTACAGGAAGAGGCAAACCCACGGCCAGGAGCATCAGGCTGGCGAGCAGCCATGCACCATAGGTGAGCAGCCCGCGCCGCCGCAGGCGTTTGAAATGTCCCAGCCAGAACGCCGCGATGACGGACCCGAGCGCGGAAAGCGAAGTGAGTAGCGCATAGAGGCCCACCTGCGTCCCAAAGCGTTGCTTCACAAACAAGGGCAGCGCCGCCTCAGCGGGGCCAGCCAGAAAAATCGTACTCACGCTGGCAACCACCAGCGTGACCCATAACCAGGGGGAATGCAATACAGTGCTGAACCCTTTGCGAATATCTTGCAGCACGCCCGTCTCTTTCTCGGCGGAACCAAGCAGTGCCGACACGTGGGGAAGCGCTACCACACAGGCCGCCGAAATGACAAAAGATAGCCCATCTAAGGCGAAGGCCAGCGAGGTGCCGCCCAGCGCGATAATTCCGGCGCCAATGGCCGGACCGATGATCTGCGCCGCCTCCAGACCAATGCTTCGGAGCGAGTTGGCGCTCGGTAGCATCTCAGTTGGCACCAGATCGGGGACGACGGCCCTATAGGCCGGATCGAAAAATGCCTCGACGACACCAAAAAGGGCGCTCAAGACAAAGATGTGCCAGAGTTGGAGCCACTGCTGGAAGGCCAGAAAGGCGATCAGCAGCACCACGCCCCCCCGGATGAGGTCAGAGGCCAGCATCAGACGGATCCGGGGCAGGCGATCAACTGCCACCCCTCCAAAGAGGAGAAGCAGGAGCATGGGAATCGTGGAGCAGATCAAGACAAGGCCCATCGCCGTCGCCGAGCCGGTTTTCTGCAGCACCCACCAGGCCAGGGCAATAATATAGAGGCTATCGCCCAAGCGGGAGATGACTTGCCCGCTCCACAGCAAGGCAAAAGAACGCTGAGAAAGCGCACGAAATACCATTATTGTTCCCTTTCACAATACAGGTGGGGAGCGCGCTAGAATGTAGGGGACGCGCCTGGTATAGGAGATGCCCTAAGCGTAGGGGCGCGGTTTACAAGCCCGGTCAGCCACAAAATCAAGGAACCGTGGGTCACCGGCACGCTCGCCCCACGGTTCCTTGATTTCACAGAAGCAGCACAAAGGCCGTGGGCGATGATTGACTATCACCCACGGCCCTGTTTTTCAGCAATCTTTGTTCAGAGGTGCGTTATAATTTTAGAGTTTCCGAACCTGAAAAAGGGCATAGCACAGCCGTGGGCCAGAACGCCAACGGTTGACGATGCCCACAACAACGAGTGCGGAGATACGGTTTCCGCATGAACTCTATGATGGCCATACTCTGCATCTGCGATCCTTGAACGACAAAAATTGCTGAGCGTGCTTCTATTCGCTCTGGGGAAATAATACCTGAGTTTTCCTGCGGCGTCAAGCCACCCGCGTATCCAGTAGGGCTATTTAAAAGTCGTACATGCATGATCCGCCGTGCGCACGATGATCCGCGTATCCAAGGTTACCCACTTGGGGGATAGCAATTGCTAAATTGAGTAGGAATGAGCTACAATGCTTCAAAGAGCTTTGTAATGTGTTATTCTGGTCGGGTATGCAGATGAAAATTCCCCATTCTGCTAATAGCCATTGAGTACCATATATGCGATAAAGAGAGGATTTCCATGGCTGCTGACTGTTCATTTGATATAGTGTCACAGTTCGATCAGCAGGAGCTGGTCAACGCGGTTGACCAGACGCGGCGCGAGGTGCAGACACGCTTTGATTTGAAGGACACAAAGACGGAGATTGCTTTAAGCAAAGAGGCGATCACCATCGTCACCAATAGTTCGATGACGCTGAAAAGCGTGCGCGACCTCATCGAATCAAAAGCGGTGCGGCGCGGCCTGTCTTTGAAGATTTTCAAGATCGGCAAAGAGGAGGAGGCGGCGGGCAGTAAAATGCGCCAGGTCATTGAGTTGCAACAGGGGATCTCGCAGGAGCTGGCTAAAGAGATCATGAAGTCGATCCGCGAGGGCTTCCCCAAGACGCGCCCGCAGATCCAGGGCGATGCCGTACGCGTCATAGCCAAGAGCCGCGACGAGCTGCAAGGGGTAATCGCCCTGCTCAAGCAAAAAGATCTCCCGGTGGCCTTGCAGTTCATTAACTACCGGGGGTAAAGCAGCGCCGCAGGCGTAGCCAGGGCTGCTTACACTGCGCTGCATGGCCTTTCCCGCGTAGGGACCCGGCTTGCCGCGTCCGGGTGGCTACCGGGGCTAAAGCAGCGTCGCAGGCACAGTCAAGCTTGCTGCTATTGCGCTACATGGCAGGTACTTTAGTACCAAAAAGGGGGTTTCAAGTCAGAATTGTAGTAACCTAGTTCTAAATCGGACGAAGCGTAATGCTAGCTTGTTATGTACAACCCATTCTACTTAGTATGAGAAAGCGAACCTTTCATGCCTGGGGACAGACAAGTTTTCGGTACGGCCATGAATGTGGCCGACCGCTACCGTTGGGACAGCCGGTGGACAGAGGCGGCGAAGGAATACCAGCGAGCGTTGGAGGAGTTCCCAGAAGACCTGGCGGCACGTGGCGGGTTGGGGTTTTGTTACATGCAGACGAAGCAGTGGAAGCAGGCGTTAGTCGAATACGAATATATCTTACAGCGTGACCCAGGCAACGTTATTGCGTTAAGTAAAACCGCGGAACTCTATGTCATTCTTGGCAGGCGCGAGCAAGCATACAAGGGCTACCTGCACCTTGCCGAGTTGTATTCACAGGCGGGGCAGGGATCTCGCGCGGAGGCTGCGTGGCAGAAGGCGGTGCAGTTATCTCCGGGCGATCCTGAGCCACACGAGCGTCTTGCGGTATATTATGCAGAGAAAAAGGATATCGCGTTACTGATACAGGAGCGTCTGGCTGCTGCCCAGGGCTATTTGTTACATAACGACCTCACGGCAGCATGCGCGCAGTGTGAAGAGGTGCTGCGCGTGGATGTCACCAACGCGCAGGCTAAACTGCTCCTCGCGCAGATGAAAGGGGAGCTGCGGCAGTCATCAAGCTTGCTTCAGCAGGGAGCGAGCGCGGCGTTTTCGCAGGCACCAGGCGCCATGGGTACACCGCCAGGTGTGTCCCCGGGCCCACTGGCTTTCACAGGAACCCCTGCAACCGAGATGGTTGTACCGGGCAACACAAGCGGAGGTAATACTAGCATCATGGGTAATATGGGTAGCGCGGGCAATTTCGGCGGCATGGGAAATCCGGGGCAAGCAGTTGCTCCGGGGGGTCAGAACGGTGGAGGGTCGGCCTCTCGAAAACGAATTACTGCGAGCCAGGTCACAGGCGTATTGAGGCAGGCTCAGACCTTTCAGACCCAGGGTCGCTACAATGATGCAATCGACCTCTGTGAGCAGATCCTGGAGAGCGGGTTTGACCGGCCAGATGCGCGCTATTTCCTGGGCTGGCTCTATCAGGAGCAGCAGCGCTGGGACGACGCTATCCGGCAGTTTCAGATGCTCTTGAACGATCCTGATTACGCGCTCTCGTGCTACTATGCGTTGGGCCAGTGTTATCGCGCGCGCGGCGATCTGCGCACGGCTACCGTGCATTTTGACGAGGCAGTGGATCGGGTGAACCTGGACGCGCTGACCTCCGAGGAGTCCGATCAGTTAGTGCAGCTCTGCCAGGAAGCGGCGGAGGCGCATCGCATGCTCGGAGAGCAGGAGCAGGCGCTGACTGTGTATAACGCGCTGCTGGGCTTCCTACGCAGTCGTGGCTGGAATGATAAAGTTGCCCAGGTTGAGTTTATGCTGCAGCAGCTTCAGAACTCGCCTGTGCCGCCTCAGCCGATGACGCCTCCACCATCGCCGCAGGCCGGAGCGACCTATGTGATGCCGCCTGAGATGAGACCCCAGCAGGCGCAGTCCTCGATGCCGGACGCGGCGACCATGATGTTCAACATGGGCGGCCCACAGAGTATGCCCGCGCCGCCCCCGGTTCAGCCAGCCA
>JALYVR010000738.1 GCA_030853145.1 Chloroflexota bacterium
TACTGCGGCGCTACAGTCCAGGAAGGCGGGGGCACATTCGTCCTCTCACACAGTTCCTCTACGACAGCAGCGCAGAACGCGGCCCATCTCTGTTCTTCTGGTGTGTGAGCCGGTGGGGGTGGCTCAACTACCAGTTCAGCCCGATGCTCAGGCGCATGGCACCACCAGTCGTGCTCAAAACAGCCCAGAGCATACCAGGGATCTTCGCCCTGATAGATCTGCGCTGCAGCGCCTTTGATGGGATACCGTTCATAAGGAAGTGAAGATCTCATGGTTTTTCTTTGCTGTTTCTACTCGTCTTTAAAACAACGTCCAATAGCTTTGGTGATGTCATTCATTCGTCTCGCCTGCAGGGCCGTATGAACATAACGGTTGAGGTACGCCCATGCCTGCTCAGAGGTTTTGACTCCCAGACGCTGTGCCAGGGCTTTGATATCACGGTCATCCTGCTTGCGTGCCGAAAAGAGCTTTAAGGCCATGACATATTCCAACTCCGGGATGAAGACCGTCAAGTTCCCAAAGGTTTTCCAACGTCTGGGTGCCTGTGGTCGCCCAACCTGATCGATGATGATCGTTACCTCATCATTGATCCAGGTCGGGGGAAGGTTGTATTCTTGGGTAACCAGAGCAATCGCCTGCTGTACGGCCCTATAGACGTGGGGATCGCTCGTAGCAATGGTGACATCGATATCCTGGGTGGTTTTTCGCTTCCCGATCTGCGTCACCATCAGCGCTCCGCCTAGTAACAGAACCGCTGCCTGGATCTGCATCTCGACAAGCTTTTGTCCCAGGTATCCCAACGAGCGCTCGATTTGTGCTCTGTCCATGAGGTACTATCCCTCCCGTGCGATCCCAAAGATCTGGCGCATTCCTCTCTTAATTCTATTCTCTGTCGGATGTATTGTCAAGAAGAGGGAAGACCAACACCTTCTAGTCAGCAGCGGGGCGGAATATCGTCGCAATTGACCCCCTTCCCTTTCCATATATGGAAAAATGGCATCTTTCCCTCTTGACTCTCATCTAACATGAGAGTGTATGCTCTCAGTGAAGGAAGACACAAGAGATGAGAGAACGTCCTTTATTCAGGATTGGCGAGTTTGCGCGGGTTGGTCAGGTGTCCGTTGCCACGCTCCGCCACTACGAGAAATTCGGTTTGCTCGCACCGCATACACTGGACCCGGACAGCGGCTATCGCTACTACACGCTCGATCAGCTTGCGCGCCTGCACCGGATTTTAGCTCTTAAGGAGCTGGGCTTCCCCCTGGAACAAATCACCCATCTGCTTGAAGAAGACCTCTCCCTGGACCAGCTACGCGGGATGTTCGTGCTCAAACAGGCACAAGTTCAGCATATGATCGACAGCGAGCAGGCACGGCTTACACGTATTGCCGCCCGGCTGCGCCAGATCGAACAGGAGGGCATCATGCCAGCATACGAAGTCCTATTGAAACAGGTTGAGCCTTTGCTCGTCGCCTCTGTCCGCACGATCATTCCCATGGGTGAGGATCTGGAACAACCCTATGGCACAATCATGGCCTATCTGGAGCAACAACGCGTCCAGCAGGCACACCCGGCCATGCGCCTGTTGTACTCCAGATATGAGTGGCACGATACTGGCCTGGCGATAGACGTGGAGACAGCCGTTCCGTTGTCCAGCAAGCTGCCGGGCAACGAGCAGATCAGCACCCGCACGTTGCCCGGCGGTTTAATGGCCTGCACCGTGTATATCGGCGCTGACCTGGTCATCGGTCAGGCATACGCGGCCCTGCATCGTTGGGTGAAAGATAATGGCTATCAGCTCATTGGCCCGCCTCGCCAAGTTCACCTCCAGCGGGCCGAACACCTGGACCCGGACCAATACGTCACCGAAGTGCAATTTCCAATTGCGAAACTGGCTGCACGAGAATCCGTCAATGAGGAAAGGGAAGAACGATGAATAAAGCTACCGATGATGTGACGCAGTTTCACTCGGTTGACCACACGACGAATCCCGCATTCTTTACCCAATTTATGGATACGTCGCATGCACAGCCAACCGCGCAAAGCTACAAACAGGCGATGATGGAGCAACTCGCTCTCCAGGAAGGAGCGACGATCCTGGATGTCGGCTGTGGAACCGGCCAGGATGCCCAGGACCTGGCGCGAGCCGTGGGACCACATGGGCGCGTGGTCGGTATCGATTCCAGCGAAACGATGCTTGAGGTCGCGCGCACCCGTGCGGCACACGCACAGGTCGCGGTAGAATTCGTGCTCGCCGATGCCACACACCTGCCTTTCGCGGACGCGAGATTTGATGGCTGCCAGGCTTCACGCGTCCTCGGACACCTGCGCGAACCAGAGCAGGCGCTGGCCGAGATGGCGCGGGTAGCGCGGCCAGGGGCACGGATAGTGGCCTCCGATGGTGATCTTGACCTGATTGTCGTCGAGATAGCCGACCGCGCTCTGGCCCGCAAGATGATTCACGCGATATGCGACCAGATGGTGCAGGGCTGGATAGGACGACAGATGCCCCGACTCTTCAAACAGGCAGGGCTGAGTGACATCAGGGCCGAGGGGCGCCTGATGCCGCTGGACTATGCCTTTTTCCAGGTGGCCTTTAGCGGAATTCTGCAAGGCGCTCAGGCGGCAGGCGCCGTCTCAGCGGAGGAACTCACGCAGTTCTGGCACGCTCTGGAACAGGCGGAACAAGCACAGCTCTTTTTTGCCAGAGCAGGCGGCTTTGTAGTAAGCGGCCGGAAACCAGTGTAGCAGGCATACACGTAAGACTTGAACGACCGGACATCGGTCGTGACCGTAGGGCGTGGCTTGCCTCATAGGCGTGAACTTAAGACAGGAACAAGCGGAAATCGGGCGTATCCGTAGGGCGTGGCTTGCCTCGCCAGTCAGCC
>JALYVR010000102.1 GCA_030853145.1 Chloroflexota bacterium
TTACGAGCTAGATAGAAAACAAGCGATTTCTGTCCTCTTTTGATGGTAAACTTGGAAAAGAAGCACCGGAGAGGACATTTCCCGATCCCTCTCCGTCGTGTCACTAAACTATCGCTGGGAGGAAAAATCTATGCAGCCTACTACCTCACCGTTGCTTGATGCCATCATCCAGGGTTGGCAGGACTACCAGGAGCAGCTCGTGGCTGTCCTGCGGCCGCTTACCCTTGAGCAACTCGCTTTCCGCGTCGCGCCCGATTTACGCTCGGTAGGCGAGATCGTGACCCATGTCATCAGAGGCCGGGCCTTCTGGTTCGCCGAGGTACTCAAGGAAGGGGACGACGAGATGGCCACCATTGTCCACTGGAATGACGAGGGCCAGCTCGCGCGCACAACTGCCGAATGTGTCCACGGCCTGGAGGTGACCTGGCAACTGATACAGGATGCCCTTTCCCGTTGGACGCCCGCGGAACTGACAGTGCCCATTGTGCTCCCGTGGCTGGGACCGGAATATCCGATCACGCGTGCGTTTGTGATCTGGCATCTGCTTGAGCATGATCTGCATCACGGGGGCGAACTGTCGCACTCGTTGGGCATGCAGGGTCTGGTTATCAAGCTTCCACCCCCTCCGCCAGAGCACTGATGGTACGATGCCGACTCGTCTGCCCAAAGGCAGCTCGCTTCCCTACGGGCCGCGCATCGCTTCATGTCTCGCGCTCACGGTGAGGTGGCTGCTCGGTCTCCTGGCTGTGCGCGAAAACGTCGCGCCTGGGAGGTAACCCGTGCCTATGCGACTCGTAGCTCCGACCTGGTTCCCGACCGAACTCCTCTTCGGCCAGGTATTCCCGTACCTCGTCCCGCTGGGCCGGATCAGTAATGGCGGTAGCAAAGTGCATCCTGAGTTGAATACGTTCGATATCGAGCGCCGTCTGACGCATGATCTCCAGATGCCTCTCTATATCTTCCTTGGGCCTGTCTTTTACCTTAATCAGCCTGGTGATTAAACCGATAGCCACGCTAACACCGGATACGATAGAACCCACAACCACAAAGCCATTGAGGAAAAGGATCACGATACAAACAATCAAGCAGAGACAGATGATGAGCAAGGTTATGTACTGAATGATCCGGTTGGCTTTGCGCATCTCCTGATAATCTGTCTTGAGGAGATCATAAAAATTACACAGATGCTCAGGTGTGTATTCAGCCAGGCGCAGCGGAATATCGAAACCCGTTTCTTCACGCGTGTTAGTCTGCTCCGTGAGAGGCTGTCGCGCCATATCTTCAGGGCGCTTCTGTTCCTGGCCTGTCGGATCTTCTTTCATATAACCTCCACCCCGCGACACAACAGTTACTAATAATGATGCTTGTTCTTACTACATCTTTATACCTATAAGATAAGTTCATATCATTGACTCTATAAGCTCTACCAGGTGGTAATCAGGAAGATAAGCTTACCCCCTCTCTCCTCAAGCAAAAGGGATCTCCCTCAAGAACGGCTTATTCCTCAGCAATTCGTCCATTTTCTCGCCCCGCTGCTGCGCATCCACGATTTCATTGACGCGGAATAGCTCCAGGTAGAGATCGTACAACCGGCTAAATTTTGCTACGGTGTTTTCTAACGTTTCGTTATACTGCGTATTTACCCTACGCTCACTCAGAGCTACCACCAGCGCTATGCCCCCAGAACTCAGCAACAGCCCTAGCATATGGGAGTTGAAGAGCACACCGACGATGCAGGCGCTGAAACCTAGCAGCACAATTGCGAGAAATATATAGATCACTTTATTGACTATACGAAATCTATGCAGGTGCTGCTGGTAACGCACTTCTAATGAGCGGTAGTAATCATCCAGCCTGCATGTATAATCTCCGGTCAGATCAAAATACATCGGTATGCTGGTCTCTTGATCCTGAGTGGGGCGCGAGGTGCCTTTGCGCATCAGCGACATCGCGAAGCCTGGTCTTTTTTCTTTGCCTTCGATCTTCCTGCGCGCATCTCCGCCCATCGAAGCGCCTCCTCACTTGACATAATAACCCATTATCTTATACTCATAATTATAAAAGGCTATACAAACGATACATGTAAATGCTTCTCTTGTTAGTTTGGCCTGTCTGTAGAAGTCTAACCTGTTTGCTGTGCCTTCTCTTGTCTGCAAGCAAGGGCAGCTAAGTTCTGGAAGATTTTAACACTTTCAGGAGAATCAGAGCCAGAGAGAGCTTCCTGGATGGAGAATGCGCGCTGCAGAAACTGCACAGCTTCAGCAGAGTGGCCTCGTTTCAGCACATAGCTAGCGGTTTCCTGCAACAACTGTGTCATCTCTAGCATCACTATTCCCGCTTGTTCTCCCAGCGTGAGACAGGTCTGGACATGAGGGATATAGCGCTCATACAGTGGCTAGAGTGTGAATGCTTCTACTGGAAAGACAGTGTTAAGTGCTTGGACTGCTCGCACAAACCACTGGTGAACCGCTGTTGGCTCCATGATATCCCTGATCACTACTTGCACCAAACGATGGAGACTGAAGGAGTGCGTTTCTGCATGCCGGGAGATCAGCGAAAAGCTGCGGAGCGTGGCAAAAATCTCATCCAGTTGATAGAAACCAGCAAGAGCCGACTGCCTATCCATCCCAAGAGAGGAGAGGCCAGATGTAATAATCTCTTCCGGGATGTGATCAGGATGTAAAAAGGCACAGAGATGCAAGAACTCTTGATCGAGGGCTAATGGCATACCCCCCAGCACTTGAACGACCTGTTTTGTAGAGGGCAGCAACGACTCTGGAACCGCTTCGAGCGGCAGATCTAAGGGAAGCAGTTTACTAAGACGCAAGAGAAACAGGCTGCCCTCATCTTCCGGCAGCGTCTCCAGATCAATGCACTCGGCCAGTGTGCCGGTAAACTGCGAATGCGTGGTAAGCAGGCAACCCTTACGTTACCATTGATAGCTAATTTGTCGCTCATATTGATCCCCGGTTGGATAAAAAATTGTGTATACCAACAGGTGATGACTTAAACATTCATCAAAGCGTAGGCAAGTACAACGCCCTGACGTATGCACAGCGTTCCTTCCATCATTCGGGCCAGCAAACGAAATCAAACTCACCGGCTGTGAATAGCTGCTTTGCGGGAAGCTTCATGTATACTGTCTGGTTCGGAGTTGTATGGAACATCACAGAATGTGGAACGATACAAATCGAAGATCAAGGCATTACGATATCAACTACTGGTCTTGCACTCGCTGGAATCTGCACCCTTGCTGGACCTCCAGGCTTCCTTTGCTCAGTAAGTGCAGGTATTGTGGGACTTCTTATCGGCATGGATACTGGCGAGGTCAAAGCAACTGATGATCTTTGCGGTGATAAGGGCGTCTTAATTGGAGACCCTTGGCTCGGTGGCCCCTACCCTGCTTCGAAGTGTTGATCTCCCCCACGTAGCACCTTATAGTGGGATGGAACGTATAAAATTGATGTTTAGACTAATTTCTGATGAAGCAAGGTGGGAAACCGCTTTATATCTCATCACGATGAGCGATGGCTTCACCCCCTTCTACAAGCTGCTTCATACAAATTAGCCTGAACGTCAAAATCCTAACATGTACCTGTTAAAGGAGAGAATCTCGTTTTACTTCGATAAGTTGTAGTTCATTCGCGCGTGCCACCGCTTGCGTTCGGCTGTTGACGTGCAGTTTGGCAAAGATATGACTCATATGGGTTTTTACCGTATTGAGAGAGACCTGTAGGTGATCTGCAATGGTCTGGTTGGATTGTCCCCTCATGATACATTGTAATACCTCTAACTCGCGTTCACTTAAAGGATCAAGTAACGGTTGCGTGTGAGGAGTACGGGAAGCCGCTTCGGAAAACGCGCGCAGGAGCTGTATGACATAGGAAGATTGTATGCTATGGGTCATCGCATGCTGGAGTATGGCTTTTATTGGTTCCCCTTCATCGAGAAATACCCGCATATACCGCTCTGGCGCAGCTAGTGATAAGGCCCTCTGGATGGCCTTGAGGGCATGAACTTGATCGCCGCGAGCAGAGAACGCATTCGCCTGGAGCACCGTGATGCTGATGATGCTCCCTGTACGCTGTTCGTCTTCTGCATGTTGAAGCAGTTTTTCCAGCAGGTTGAAAGCGGCATCATAGTGGGCAGATGCGATGAGCACGCGAGCCTGAGCAAGATACGTTATTTCCGTGAGCACGGAGATAGGTGGCTCTTTCACCTCTTGCTCAGCAAGTCTGCGCTCTATCGCTGTCTCATGATGCTGCATGATCTCCCATTGGAGCCGATACGCCTGAAGCTCTGCCTCAATCCAGAGAACACTCGCTGGTTGCTTCATCTGGTCTATTTGCCATAGCAGGCTCCGAACCTCTTCCACCCGCCCCCTGGCCTGTTGCCAACGGGCTAGCGCTGTATACCCTGCGCGCAAGACACCTGTTGAGGCCAGCGTTTTTCCTATTTCGATGCCCCTGGTTACCATGGTATAAGCGGCATCCATCTCATTTTGCTGATAGTAGATATTGCTCAACTCTATTGCCAGCAAACCACCTTCAAACGAGAGGTGACGGTCGTGTTGTTCCGCCTGCGCCCTGGCTGCTTCCAGTATTCTGAGAGCATCCTGTAATCTGCCTATCGTGACAGAGAGGCGGGCAAGATAGCAATGAGCAAGCAGTGATAGTGCATGGTTGCCAGCGCGACGATTCAGGGAGAGCGCTTCCTGGTAGGCATGCTGGGCTTTGAGCATATTTCCTGTCACGTAATAGGCAACACCCTGGAAGAAGACAAGTGTGCCACGTGTCCAGAGATCTTCGGCAGGGAGCCAGGCGAGAGCCTGTTGAGATCGGATGATCGTCTGCTTCAGATCTCCCTTCAGGCTGGCCTGTGTGGCTTGAATGGCAGCAACTTCGCCTCGCAGCTGCTGCGTCACCTTGTCTTCGCTGTCTGGTGTTTCATCAAGGACGTCCTGGATCGGCTGAAGGAGGGGCACGATGCGTTCTGATTGAAAAGTGAAGAGCAAAGCCCAGCAATAGGCGATGCAGAGTTGAGGCTGAGTTTGAATGATGTCGGTAGGGAGTTTTTCTACCCAGTGGAGAAGGGTGGAGAGTTCGCGTTTTGCCAGGAGCGTTCTGGCATGGTGTGCCATCAATTGCGCTGCGCGTAGATACTGCTCTGCTGCAAGTGCATACTGGATAGCCTCATCCGGGTAGTGGTGCTGCTCACACCAGATCGAGGCGCGTGTAACTAGATCAGGTATGCGTTCAGGAGCACTCTGGTTAAGTCGTTTTTGGAGGAACTCGGCGAACAAGGGATGATAGTGATACCATGTGCGCTCTGCGTCGAGTGGAGTGAGAAACAGGTTGGTTCTTTCGAGCAACTCTAGCTGGTGCTGGCTGGACTCCTGTCCTGTCACTGCCTCACAAAGGGAAGCCTGAAGATGGGTCAGCACGGATGTTTTCAGGAGAAATTCCTGAAGTGGTGCGGAAAGGTGCTGCATGACCTCTTCTGCAAGGTAGTCAAAGACAAAATGATGGATTCCAGTGAGGGTCTTGATCGGCTGTTGAGTCTGTCCTTGTAATGAGAGGGCAGCGAGTTGGAGTCCAGTAATCCAGCCCTGATTGCGCTCGTCTAGCATGACGATTGTCTCTTCTTGCAGCGGCAGATCCATGCTCTCCGTCAGAAACGCGGCACTCTCCTCACGACGAAAACGGAGCTCACTGGTACGCAATTCTCGCAGTTGATGCCGAGCGCGCAGACGTGCCAGGGGCAGAGGGGGATCGGTCCGAGTGGCAATGATGAGGTGCAGGCTCTCGGGAAGATGTTCAAGCAAGAAGAGAAGTGCTTCATGAATACGCTGCTCTTCGATGACATGATAATCATCGAGCACCAAAATCATTCTGGGAGCGGAAAGGAATTCATTGACAAGGGGAATGAGCAACATTTCTGTGCTCTGGGCCTGCTGTGAGGTGAGCAGATCCAGTGTGATCTTGCCCACCTGTTCCCGGACGTGTTGCAAAGCATGGATGAGATAGGTGAGAAAGCGCGTCCGATCATTGTCGGCGCTATCGAGCGAAAACCAGGCAACGGGCCAGGAACTCTCGTGCGCCCATGCACTGAGAAGCGTCGTTTTCCCGTACCCGGCAGGAGCCGAAAGCAGCAACAACTTACTTTCTAGAGCCTGCTCAATGAATGCAGCCAACCGTGGACGCGGTACCAGTTTTGCACGCAGGGGAGGAATATGCAACCGTGTTTGAAGAAGAGGCGAACTGAACGCTCCCTCCGTCACTCCTCCGGCATGCTGACTCTCCATCCCATTGAGTTTCGACATCTCCGTTCCTCTCTTTATTGCGCAGATCCAGGCTGCACCATTATAAAGGGTTTACTCCATGTCCGCAACAGACGGACATGTCCAGCCTCTCACCCCGACGGATGAGTATGGGCGATGTTCACAGCGAAAGCATGGCAGGAGAGAATCACCCGTCGAATCATCCTTTCTCGTGACGCTTCTCTCTGAACTTTCTCCTATACTTTCAATGGACCTGCAAGAGAGACCCCTCTTCATACTTCAGGTTTGTCCTATTCTACATGATGATGCTTTTAACGAAAAGGAGAATGCACAATGGCTATTGTTCGCGCTACAGAATCCCCCCGCTTTGATCTTCCGGGTGTTCATTTTTTCGGGTTGCTTGCTCCAAGCCGAGGATCTACAGAGCTGTGTACCTGGCGTCTGGAAGTGGACCCAGTCGCAGGCGCTAATGGTGAGCCTCATCAATTAGACCATGAGGAAGTTTTTGTGATCCTAGAGGGGTCGCTGACGATAACTATTGATGGGCAGGCGTTCGACCTGGGGGCCGGTGATGCTCTGGCAGTTCCTGCACGATCTTGGCTCTCGGTGGCAAATCGAACGAGCGCGAAAGCTTCAGCGCTGGTCTGTATCCGAGCCGAATTTCGGGCGACCATGGCTAGTGGAGAAGAGATCGATACGCCTCCGTGGGCCGTATAAGATTGCTCGTCTAAGAAAAAAGGTGGTCCTCGTAAAGATGGCGCGAAACTACAACCAAAAGATCTTACAACACATGGCGATCCAGATGGTACATGGAACGGAACCGATGAGAAGGAGCGTCTGGTGGAAATCACTTGGTGGAAGCATATGCATGTAAAACAAGATCACGGGAGGCTTCTTTGGAAAACGGTGATCGAGGCAGAATGAGAAGGGGTGCGATTTTTTTAGCTTCAACCTCTATAGCTCTTACTGTTGCTCTAATCATAACCATGATTTTTACGTATGTTCTTCCCCATACACATTGAGGTTTCTCAGAGACCCTTGATGATCAGTTCATCAAGCCCCAGGGCTTGACGCGGCGGCGCGCTTTCTGCGCCTCCTGGTGGTTCCCTAGAAGTTCGTATACGTCGGCCTTGAGCGTCCAGGCGCGGGTATAGCCCCGGTCCAGCTCGGTGGCTTCGTTGAGGGCATCCAGCGAGGCGCGAGTATGGCCCAGACGAATCAGCGCCTCGGCCTTGTTGCACCAGGCCACGGCGCTGCGCGGATTGACCATCAACGCGTGCGAGTAGGCCTCGACCGCGCCCGCGAAATCGCGCAGGGCCGAGCGCGCGTTGCCCAGGCCATTCCAGGCGTGGAAGCTGTGCTGGTCATAGTCGAGCGCCTGCTCATAAGAGGCAATGGCCTCGTTGGAGAGCGACATGTCCAGTTGCGTATCGGCCTTGCCGTTCCAGGCGGCCACATAGCGCGGATCGATGGAGAGCGCGCGCTCGAAATGCACCAGCGCCTGCTGGTAACGCTGGAGACGATGCAGCGCCAGCCCGGCACTCACCCAGACCACCGCGCTATCCTGGTCGATCTCAGTGGCACGCTGGAATGCCTCGTATGCCTTACGGTAGTTCCCCTGGTTATACAGTGCCGTCCCCTTGCCGTTCCAGGCATGGAAGTTGCGCGGCGACAGGCCCAGCGCCTCCTCATACATACGTAGCGCCTGCGCGTACTGCTGCTGTCTGAGCAACTGGTCCCCCTCCTGGCACTTTTCGCGCACTTCGACGCTGCTTCTTGGCGTGACCCGCATCTCATAGGCGCGCCCCAGCATCTCGTTCTTCCCCGTCCCGCCCTGAACCGCCTGTGAGGCAAGTTGAGGGTGCGTCGCGCGCCTTCCTGCGACCTGGTTACGTCCCTCGACTCCTGGCCTGGCTGTGGCGATACGCATGGATGTGCTGGCGCGACAGGCCGCGTCGAAGGAGCGCATAAACTCCTGCATATCCATGTAGCGGTCCTCTGGCCGGCTTGACAGCACGCGCAGGAGCACCTCATCCAGCCCCGAGGGCAGTTCGTCATTGAGCGTCGAGGGCGGCGGGATCGAGCCACCAAATGGGTCATGGGGATGGTAGCCCGTGAGCATCTCGTAGAGCACTACCGCGCACCCGTACTGGTCGCTGCGTGGGTCAACGATGCCATTGGCCTGTTCGGGGGCCATATAGCCAACCGTTCCACGCACTGTGATCGTCATGCCCACACGCGTCCCAGGCTCCAGCGAGCGCGCAATCCCAAAATCGGTGATCACCAGGCGCTGATCCTCCTGGTGAATGAGGATGTTTTCAGGCTTGATATCGCGGTGAATCACCGGTCGCGGACGTGTATGCGCGTAGTGCAGCGCGGCTACCAGTTGGTGGAAGTTATGGATGGTCTCCGGCGCCGGCAGCGGCCCATTGGCGGCGGCCAGCCGGGTGCGCAGCGAGCCTGCCGTGTACAAGGGCATAATCAGGAAGACGCTGGGCTTATCTTTGCCGTAATCAAGCACTGGCGCGATATTGGGGTGATCCAGGGCTGCGGCGATACGCGCCTCGCGCAGGAAGTTCTCGTGTTCGTTGAGCGTCGTCTTGCTCGGTAGGAGCACCTTGATGGCGACGTAGCGCGAAAGATTCTGATCCACACCGCGAAAGACCGCCGCGTATCCGCCCTTGCTGAGCAGCGCGTCCACCACATAGCGCCCCGCCAGTGGGGTGCGCAACAACGGCAAAGCGCACGCCCTGCAAAACAGGTCGCTATCTCGATTATCGTATCCGCAGTCTTCCAGGTCGGCGCAGCGTCGCATACCCTTCTCTTCTCCTCTAGTGGAGCGCTTCCACCGGCGAACAATCCCCATGCCCAGGCGGGCTTGATCAGACTCCATCTGTTCCTTACAAAGCCGCCTGCTGCTCCAGTGAACGCGCCCACTCCTGGCACGAGCGCGCCTCCTGCACCCGGCCCAGTTTCTCAAGCACGACGGCCTTGTTGTGCCAGGCATCGGCCTCATCCGGCGCGAATGAGGTGGCCTGGTCCAGCGCGGCCAGGGCCTCATCCAGGCGGCCAAGCGCAAAGAGTGACAGCCCTTTGTTGTTCCAGGCGGCGATATAATGCGTGTCGATGGCCAGCGCGTGATCAAAGGCTTCCAGGGCTTCCGGGTAACGTCCCAACTCGTGCAGCAAGCTTCCCTTGTTATACCACGCCGAGATTAACCCTTTATCGTAGTCAAGCGCGTGAACGTACGATTCGAGAGCCTCCTCATACATACGTAAAGCAGCTAAAACATTTCCTCGATTATACCACGCCCCTGCCAGTGTAGGGTCAAGCGATAGCGTTGTATCATAGGCCACCAGCGCCTCCGCGTAGCGTCTCAAGTCGCGCAGGTCGTTCGCTTTATCAAACCAGACCAGGGCATTCCGCGGTTCGAGTTGTGTAGCGCGCTCGTGCAGCGGCAGGGCCTGCTCCGCCTGCCTCATACGACGCAAGATGTTTCCTTTGATATCCCAGAGCGCGGCATTGTGGCGGTCAAGATCAAGCGCGCGATCAATGGCGATCAGCGCCTCGTCATAGCGTTGCAAAGTATACAGGGTATCGCTCATCGCCTGCCAGATGATACTCTGTGTTGGATCGAGCACCAGCGCGCGGTCAAACGCCAGCAACGCCTCCTCGGTGCGATTCTGCTCCGCCAGCGCCATGCCGCGCCCGCTCCACGCGAAGACGTAATCGGGGTCGTACGCCAGCGCCTGATCGTAGCACTGCATCTCTTCATCATAACGTCCTAACTCGTGCAGTACCGTGGCCCGCGAGTTCCACAGTTCAGGGTCGTTGGGACGCAGTGCCAGGGCGTGGTCATATGCCTGTAGCGCCTCTTCAGTTCTGCCAAGATGCACTAGCGTCGCGCCTTTCCCGCTCCAGGCTTCGATCAGCACCGTATCAAGCGCGAGCGCGGACTCGTAGGCTGCCAGGGCATTCTCGTAGTGCCCCAGTTCATAGGCATAGTTGCCCTCTGCCAGCCAATCGCGCGGCGGCTGCGAGGGCGGACTCTGCTGTTGCCGGGCAGAGGCCCTCTTCACTCTAGGGATAGCAGGTCGGATCTCGGTGCGCATATCGTCGTCCGGCCCGGCGTGACCAGCCAGCGCTTCCGGCTGAAACACATCGCCGCCAACGCGCACGGTCATGCGAGGCCGTTTGTCGGCCACAGTGGCGTCAAACTCGGATTTCACCAGGAAGGCTAGCGGCCCATCCTGCCCATAATCGATGACGCGAATGCTGCCCGGCTCTTGCACGCGGTTGGAAAGCGAGGACGCGAGTTCGGCGTCCTGCAAAAAATCCTCGCATTCCCTCTCCGTCGCCCTCCCTGGCAGCAGCACACGCACCGTCACAGGTTGTCCGCTATGGCGATCTACGGCGCGCAATGTGGCCGTCGTCCGATCACGGCTGCTCAGTTCCTGTATCTCATAGCGCCCCTGCAGGAAAGATCCCTGTGTCGGAATGCCGCAGCGAGCACAAAAACGCGCTTTTTCTTGATTCTGGAAACCGCAATTCTCTGCATCTAAACAACCCCCCATGAACCCTCCTCCCTGATTTTAAGTCATTTCATACTCAATAACACTAATAGCATAGCATCAGATTGTCTTCTAGCCTTACTGTAGCGAATAGTTCATCTGTTTGTCAATAGAGTTTCCCATAACCACGGGTCGTCTCGTAGCGCGAGGCTTGCCTCGCCGTCCTGGGAGTGACAGGG
>JALYVR010000739.1 GCA_030853145.1 Chloroflexota bacterium
TGGCGGGCTTGTAAACTGCGCCCCTACGCCTGATGCATGCCTCTCCCTCCCACGCCTCCTCCAGCTCATGCCTTTTTCATCACTCTGCAAAAGACCTCCCGTGCGAAAAGCCATCGTCCCTACGCGAATTTATTTAACCGCGAGCGCGTGCTCTTCGCGGGACCGCAACTCCTCGTGGTGAGTCTCTACGATGCTGTGCTCGTCGGAGATCTCCTCCAGCGTGCGCTGGTTCGGCTCTGGCAGCGTAAAGATGGTCAGCAGCAAGCCTAGCACCGACACACTAGCGGCGGCGGCCATCACTCCTGGTAGGTGGTAGGTGGTGAGCAGGTAGGGGAAGGCGAAGGCTCCGATGAACGCGCCAATTTTGCCGAGCGCGGCGGCGATGCCGTGGCCCGTCGTGCGCACCATCACCGGGAAGATCTCGGCGGGATAGACGAAGGTGGTCACGTTCGGACCAAACTCGGTGAAGAAGTAGCTGACACCGTAGATCAGCAGGAAGGGCAGCGTGATCGCCGTAAGCGCTGGCGCGACGGCGAGCAGGCCGTAGGCCAGGGCCATCATAGCGAAGCCGACACACTGAATCCACTTGCGACCCAGGCGATCGATGGTGAACGCCGCGACGACGTAGCCGGGGAAGGCCGCGATCACGAAGATCAGCAGCGTATAGACCATGTTCGTCACCAGGTTGGAGTGACTGTTGAGCGACTTGAGCACCAGTGGGCCAGAGATGGTTGTGCCGTAATAGGCGATATCCAACAGGAACCAGGCGCCCGCGGTGCCGATCAGCCAGCGCAGGTAGGGACGGCGCAGCAGTAGGTACAGCCAGGATTTCCGGTGCGGGTCTTTGCGTGGAGCCGCGGCGCCGTTGGCTGTGGCGAGAGGAGTATGGCCGTTTGAGTGTCCGTTGAGTGAATGCCCATTGGCGCTGGCAAGAGGGGCATGGCCGTTGAGGGAGACTTCTTTCGCGCCATTGCCGTTCCTGGTCACCTGTTCGACGGTGCGCGCGGCGCCGGCGAGGTCATCCTGCATGGCCATCGCGAAGCGTGGCGTCTCGGCAATCTGGCGGCGCAGGTAGAAGGTTGCCAGCGCCGGCACCGCGCCCAGCGCGAGCATAATGCGCCAGGCCAGGTCGTGATTGACGCCGGCCACCAGTAGCAAGATAGCTACCAATGGACCCAGGATCAGCCCCAGACCCTGCATCGAGAAGACCATCGTCACCAGCTTGCCCCGGTCGCGCCGGTTGGCATACTCGCTCATGAGGGTCGCGCTCAGGGGATAGTCGCCCCCGATGCCCAGGCCCAGGACAAAGCGGAAGATAAGCAGACAGATCACGTTGGGGGCCACAGCCGACGCCAGCGCGCCTGCGGCTAGTACGATAAGCGTAAAACCGTAAATGGAGCGGCGGCCCACAAAGTCCGCCAGGCGACCGAAGATGATCGAGCCAAGCGCCGCCGCCAGCAGCGAGGTACTGGCCAGCAGAGAGATCTCAAGGGCGCTCAGGTGCCAGAGGGGAGTAAGGATGGCCAGCACAACGCCGATAATAAAGAGGTCGTAGGCGTCGGTGAAGAAACCCATACCCGACGTTACCATAGCCTTCCAGTGGAAACCCGATAGCGAACTGTCATCCAGCGCGCTCAACACTGACTTGCGCGTCGCATTGCCGGCAGCTTCGCCGGCGAGACGTTTATCTCCATCTATCATATTCAAGCGGCTCCTTGCCTTAAGGATATGTTTTCAATACATAGCTATTTCAAGGTAAGTGTAGCGCCGCTATATTATGCGAATGTTAAGCCAACGTTAATGCCACATTATTTTATGCTTAACCTTTGTTAAGAAAACCAGTTTCTGCCTATTCGGTTTCTAGCGGCACGGTTGGCTGATCGGCCCCCACAGCGGGACGAGCGAAGATCTTATGCCAGGGGATAGGTTGAGGCACATCGACAGCGCGCATGTGCAGGTCATCGTTGTATGTTATGAGCCGCCAGCGTGGTGGCCTCCCCTCCTGCGGCTCCTGTCGCCAGTAGGTGATGGAGGTATTATGCGTATCAAAAGATGCGGCCGGGCGCGTCAGGGTGTTCATCTTAAAGAAGCAGAGAAACGCGCCTTCGATGACGCCGCCGTGGCAGACGATCACGATAGTTTTTCCGGCATGCTCGCGCGTCACGCGGTCCAGAGCCGTGCCGACGCGCAGCATAAACTGTCCCTGGTTCTCGCCTCCTGGCGCTACAGGGCGGAAGGGCTCATATTCGAAATCGAAATTTCCATAGGTTCTGCGATACTCCTCCTCGCTCATCCCGGCTGCCGCGCCCTCGCGCCGCTCATGTAGATCGTCATCCAGTATAATTGGCAGGCCTAGCGCCGGCGCGATGATCTCGGCAGTCTGGCGCGCGCGCCGCAGTGTGCTGGCGATCAGCACATCGGCGGTGATTTCGCCTGTGGCAGCCAGCCGGTCCCGCAGCCGCTGAGCCTGCCGGATACCCAGCGGCGATAGATCAGTATCGCCCAGGGTTCGCTGCACCGCGCTCATCGCCTGCCCGTGTCGTATCAGGTAGAGATGGGTCATATGGAGATGTTCCTCTCAGTTTGAGCTAGTTATGGGTGTCTATGGAGTATTGTAACATCTTCGGGGAGAGCATCAACTAGCAAAGAAAAAGTGAAAATCTGCCTCATAATTACCGCTTCTAACCTGTGCAAAAAGAATTACCCTACGTGGGTCGTTTGCTTACAGAAAGAGGAGGTAACAGGATGAAGACATGTCGCTGTTCAATTGTCGGCCCTGTATGTCACGAGGGACGAGAGCTTTTTGAGCATGTGAAGTATGCGCGTGCTGGGGTTGTGGGACGGTTGCCTCTTCAAAAGGGTGTTGTCGTGTTGACCGAGGGAC
>JALYVR010000740.1 GCA_030853145.1 Chloroflexota bacterium
CAGCGACCCCGGTCGGCGTGTCTTGCTGGCAAAGGCATACGAAGCGTATGCGGGATTGCGCCCGGAGTAGCGAAATAGCACGATGGCTTACTGCCTCAATGAACCGGAATACCGTTTCCACCCTGTCCGGGGGAACGGCAACCGGAGTATCCGTGGTGTCCCATAGGGACATGGGACACCACGGATAAAATTGCTAATTTCAGAGAAAGTTGAGTTCAGGTACAGGTACCTGAGATGGCGAGAGCGGAAGGGTAAAGGTAAAGGTACACTCCCCCTCTTTAGCGCTCACCTGCAAGGTACCACCGTGCAATTCCACCAGAGAACGGGTAATGGATGGCCCCAACACACTTCCCACCGTTTCTAATGGGGAAAGGGCTGAATCCTGGTCATGAAAGAAGGGATGAATAAAGGCTGCCAGTTCTGCGGCAGAAAGGTTCCCGCTGCTGGCGCAGGTGATGCGAACCATGTTGTCCTCCAGCTGCGTTTGCCAGAGTATGAGTCCTTCCACCGGCGTATGATTGACAGCAAAGGTCAGGAGATTAGTCAGGATTTGTCCCACGCGAATCTCATCCCCCAGCACGATGAATGGCGAGGACGCCAGGCGCAGGGATAGTTGCAGGCGCCGCTCCTCGATCTGTGGGCGCATGTCCCGTGTCACATCGCGGATGAGGGAGTGTAGGTCAAGTGGGACCGGACGAATCACTATTGTCTGTGCTTCCAACCGCGACATATCGAGAAAATCATTGACGAGCGCCAACAGCCGCCATGTATTGCTCTGGACGATCTCCAGAAATTCCCGTTGCAGGTCAGTCAGGGGTCCGGTCTCTTCTTGCTGGACCAGCAGGTCCGTATAGCCTTTGATGGAGGTCAAAGGTGAGCGCAACCCATGTGATATCAGGGCGTCAAACTCGGCTTTCATACGCTCCACTGCCCGCTCCTGCGTGACATCGCGCAGGATGTATAGCCGACCCAGATAGGCATTGTTGGAACCAGGTACCGGTGTCGAAGTGACGACCAGGTCCCGGTACTTCGGTTCCTTTTGAGTCACCGTCGTCGTGTAGCTCCGCTCCGGATTGGTGCTATCCTGTGCCAGGTCCGCATGAAAGGAGGCTGCATTGACCAGGAGTGCTTCCCAGCGAGGTTGCAGGTCAGCAAAGGGCGTTCCTACTACTTCTTCAGCGGACATCGCAAAGAATTCCCGAAATAGACGATTGAGGGCATTCACCTGCCCGCTAGCAGAAATGAAGAGGAAGGCCTCGCTGGTGGCATCAAACATGGCCCGGCTTTCACTCTGCGCGCGTTCTATCACCACGTACTGGCGTTCGAGGGTGTGCATGGACTCCTCGATAGCCTGCTTTTGCTGCTCGATCGCTCCGGCCATGCGATTGATAGATTGACCGACCTGGTTCAGATCAGCAAAGGGTAGAGAGATAACCCTGGCAGCTTGCTCCCCCTGGCCCAACCGCTCGGTCGTACTCGTTAAGCTCACGATCTGGGTATGGAGCCTCCTGGTGAAGGTCCGCAACATGAACAGGAAGGCTGCGTTCGCGCCAATGGCGAGTAGGAGGCCGCCGAACAGCAGACTAAGATTGATGGTATCCACCTGATATTGATACACCGCCAGATCTTGCTCGATAGTCCCCTGCAAGTGAGTCATCGCACCGCGGAACTGAGTAAAGAGGGTACTGCCGTTCAGTATGCTCGTATCGGAACGTGCGTCAGTGAATTTGCCAGCCTGCATTTCCTGGAGCTGGGAGATAGCATAATTGTTGTACCACTCATCGGCTGTTTCTTCCACAATAGACAACCCGACGAGCGTATGCTGAAACGGGCCTGTTTGCAGTTGCGTAGTCATATCCTGCATAGAGGACAAGTAGGCTGGACGCCCCAGTAGAAACGGTGCGAGGAACACTGATTTATCACTACTTATATAGTCACGTAACCCGCTCTGCTGGTCAATCATCGCCTGTAGCATGCCATCCCCGTCTTCGTGTAACAGCACTTTCTGATCATCCAGATGGCGCTGGACGTTAAACGCATACAAACTCGCCCCGGCGCCCAGGAGAAATACCACCAGAATCAGGACAAAAATAAGTGAGAGACGCGCATTGAGCCAGTCAACCACACGTGTGTAGCGTTTCTCTCGCACAAAAAGGAACATGAGCGTTACTCTTTCACTTGAGAGGGGGAATATTCCCGCAGCACCTCTTCGATACAGGCACGCAATGCCTGGGATTCAAATGGTTTGACCAGATAGCGCGTAGCTCCGCTACTCAAGCCGCGTTCGATTTCGGCTGTCTGACCTTTAGCGGAGAGCAGGACGACGGGAATGGACGCGGTCAGTGGATTTTCACGCATAGCATCGAGCGCCTCCAGGCCAGTCATTTCGGGCATCATGACATCAAGCAGCACCAGGTCGGGCTGCACCTCGCGAATTAATTCCAGGGCACGCCTGCCGTTCTGAGCCTCATAAAGCTCATAGGAACGCAGCAAAAAGACGATCAGGCGGCGGATGTCGGCATCGTCATCAGCAATAACCAGCTTGGGCTTCATGCTCTCATTTCTCCCTTTTTCAGTCGCTACTACTCTGTCAAGCTTGAATGAGCTATTTGGCCTGTCATTCTGAGTGCAGCGAAGAATCTCTCGTCGCACCGTGAGATTCTTCGCTGCACTCAGAATGACAGCCAGCATGGCGCAATGAAGGTTGGCAGAGTACTACATTTCCCTGTGATGATACGCGCTACGTGCCATCGAACGCCCTGCCTTAGCTACCCTCGCTTAATATCATCACTGTTCTACCGGGGCTTCCACAGGTACGGCACTTGTTACCTGTAGTATAGACTCGTCTCCAAACGGAGTGAGAACTGCACACCTTGTCCG
>JALYVR010000103.1:0-7337 GCA_030853145.1 Chloroflexota bacterium
GCCGAAGAACAGACGGGCTTGTCAACCGCGCCCCTACACATCCTTTCACCACCGAGGTCATCGCCACCTACCACGACTCCTGCCAATCATGCAACTGCCTGGGCCTGCGCTCCGAAGCCCGCAACATCATCCAGCACGCCCTGGGTATCGAGCTGCGCGAGATGCCCAACGCAGATGTCTGCTGCGGCTTCGGCGGCACGTCCTCAATCGAGCACCCTGAAGTTGCCGAACGCCTGATGAACAACAAGCTAAACAACGCCGAAAGCACCGGTGCCACAGTCGTGGTAGCGGATAACCCCGGCTGCCTGATGCACCTGCGCGGAGGCGTGGACGCCAGCGGGAGACACATCAGGGTGCTGCATCTGGCACAATTGATGGCAGAACGGCTCTTGTAAGATATAGACATCTCAAAACGTAGGGGCGCGGTTGACAAGCCCGCCTGTTCTTCGCCGATAGAGCTACATTATAAGCAAATGGAACGGTAAGGCCGCGCTTTTGAGGATCTGCCATGTAACGATGGTATCTGGTCCTCACCAGGGCAGCGCACCACTTTGCTCGAAAAACATGCCTGTCGCGCCTTCTGAAGGCAAGGTCGCTAAACGAACAATAACGGCGGCGGCCTGTTCTGGCGTCTGTGCTCCCCGAAAATTGTTCAGATCAGTTGCGGTAGAACCTGGATTCGCAGAGTTCACTTTTACCGATGTCGCGCGCAATTCTTTGGCCAGGGTGACGGTCAAGGCATTTAGAGCGGCTTTCGATGCAGTATATGCCAGGTTATTGATCGCATAGAACGCACATGCCGGATCGCTCACGGTTGTCAGTGAGCCAAGATCGGAGGATACATTCACGATCCGGCCCGCCTCGGCTTGCTGGATGAGAGGCAGGAACGCCTTCGTGACGGCAAGGACCCCAAAGAAATTCGTTTCAAAGACCTTCCGCACATCCTCCATCTGGCTCTGGCTTGGTTGGACGTACCCAACCGTGATACCCGCATTGTTCACCAGAATGTCCAACGACCCAAAGGCGCGGGTAACTTCCTCTACAGCGGCATCTATCGTATCCTGGTCCGTGACATCTATCACCAGCGCTCGCGCCTTCACGCCTCTAGCCTGCAACGCCGAGGCTGCTTGTTCTCCCTGGTGTTGGTTCCGACTTCCCACCAGAACCGTGATGCCTTGCTCGCCCAGTTGGCGAGCGGTTTCAAAGCCAATGCCTTTATTCGCACCAGTGATCAGTGCCACCTTTTCAGATCTCTGTTGACTCACTCTCACACCTCTTTTTTCTTCATAACAGTTGCTGCACATCAGCGACCAGGGTAGTGATAGAACGTACACGATACGATGATGGTGCTCGCGGATGCAGAATAGCACCTCACCTCTCATCATCTGCACAGGAAGCATTCAAAGCATGGGCACACTCCGACTGGCCACTCGTTCTGTTCATGTTCCCTTGACCCAGGTGCTCAATGTAAGTATACTGGACTGCTGATACCAGAACCAGGGTTTCCTGATCATAGATCTCTGACTACCAGGATAAGGAGCAATTGACATGCATGAGGGTGAGCGTCGTCAGGCTCTCGCCGACTTTTTACGCAAGCGGCGCGCGCGCCTTTCTCCCAGTGAGGTGGGATTGCCGCCGGGCTTCCGTCGTCGGACGCCTGGATTGCGTCGCGAAGAGGTCGCGCAGCTTGCCAATATTGGCACCACCTGGTACATCTGGTTGGAACAAGGACGCGATGTCCATCCCTCGGCGCCTGTCCTGGAAAGTCTTGCGCAAGCGCTCAGACTCACGCTCAATGAGCGGCGGCATCTTTTTCTGCTGGCCGGGCAACCCCTCCCCGCTCACGCCTTCCCTACAGAGGAGTGTGTTAGCCCGGTACTCCAACAGGTGATCTCTGACCTGCATCCCAATCCCGCGTACGTCATGGGACGGCGGTGGGATTATCTCGCGTGGAACAACGCTGCTGAGAACGTGTTTGCCATTGCTCAACCAGCACCCCCTCATTCGAACAATCTGATCTGGCGGCTCTTTACCAGCCCCACCAGCAAGGCATGCTATCCCAATTGGGAACAGATGGCGCGAGGCATCTTAGCGGAGTTTCACGTGGCCAGCGCTCGCTATCCAGGTGACGCCTGGTTCGAGGAACTGGTGAAGGATCTCAAAGAGGTCAGCCCCGAATTTTGCCAGTGGTGGTCCCATCAGGATACTCCTGGCTCAATAGATGGGCACAAGGTCATGGAGCATCCCATGCTAGGACACCTGGAGTTCAAGCATATGACATTGCAAATTCCCAGCGATCCCGATGTCAGGATTATGATCTACACGCCCAATGCCGCAACGCGAACAAAACTGGAGCGATTTCTAGAGCCTATGACCAGCCGCTAGTCAAGATAGTCCTGCCACGGCTGGCCCGGATCAATGCGCTCTTTGCGGATACCCAGCAAAGCCTTATTCTGGTACTCCTTGATATCCTGAGCGCGATAGGAATACTTGTTGTAAGCCCTATCGGAGTTGTTACATCTGGGTTCCATGATTCTGCAAAAAGTCCCCAACCTCTACAAATCCGGCGCCGCCAATCTATGCATCCCCAGCGTGAAAGAGAGTTCGCCGCCGTGGTGCAGATCGTGCTCGATAAGGTGCCAGATAACCCATCCGCGTGTAAGCGAATAGGGCCTGCCATTCCTGGTTCCCTCGTAGAGCTGCTCCCGGTCGCTCAGGGTCCAGCGCGCCAGAGCATTGGCGATCACCTGCCAGGTCGTCTCCAATCCCTGAACCAGTTCAGCGGCGGCAGGTAGCACTTCCCCTGCATCGCCCCATGCTGTGAGCCGCTCAACATCCGGGCCACCTTCGCCTAGAAGGAGATAAAACCACCCGGCACGGGTCCCCACGATATGCGCCGCCAGTTCGCCAATCGAGCGCAGGTGTGGAGCGGGACGCAAAGCAAGCTGCTCAGACGATAGCGGTGCAATGGACGTAATGAGATGCTGCTGGTAGACATCCCAACCCTTATACACTGTTGCCAGCGAAACATGCTCTTCGGACATAATTGCTCTCCTCTTACACTTATCAAAATACATGTCTGCTACCAGCCTACCACGAAAAGCGGATAAAATATGTCCGCATATACCGCAATCGCGACCCCAATACAAAATTGTCTCGTTGTGTGGAAATAAACATAGACTTTTTATGATATACTACGCTCATTACTGCTCGCAGGTCTGCTTAGCTCCCGAACCATCACAATATCTCGTTGTATAGGCACCCTTGCCAATTTCGTGTAGGGGCGTCGCTGGCCTGCGCCCTGCCACTGGCTTGCCCTGCGCCCTGCATGCCACTGGCTTGCGCCAAGGTCGCGATAACAACAGGATTCGCATGAGAACCATCGCAACCCAAAAATTGACGCTTACCTATCTACAGCGGCTGAACTGGCAGAACTATCTGGCCGCGCTGATGGCCGCGTTTATGGTTCTTTTCAGTGCCTGGTGGATGTTTTTCCACATGGGAGGGGATAAGGGCACCACACTTTATGGCGATAGCATGTACGCGATTGCCGGGTTGGTTGGCATGGCCTGGTGCCTGATAACAGTATACCGGGCGCGTTATGGATCACTCAAGCTGGAACCACGTCACCAGTTCGTATGGCTGCTTGTGGGCATCGGAGAGGGCCTCAATGCAGTGGGCGGCATCTACTATACCTACCTGGAATATAGCGGACACATCAATCCTGTGCCTTCGTTTGCCGATCTGTGCTTCTCGCTGAACTATCCGCTCCTCTTAGCAGGTGTGCTCCTTATGCCTGCCGCGTTCAAGCTAGAACGCTTCCGCGTTCGTATCGGGATCGATGCCCTGATCACCACACTCTGTCTCCTGGGCGTGAGCTGGTTCTTTTTCATTGGCCCCGCGTTCCTGGCAACAAACGGCCAGAACTTCATTGATCGGCTGGTGACTACCCTTCTCTATCCCTTCCTGGATATGCTGCTGATCTTCGCTATTGTGCTGCTCATTGTGCGACCGGCTGAGCGGCTCTTACGCGCATCCCTGATCCTCATAGGCATAGGTATGCTGGCCTCTGTCTGGGGTGATACCAGCTATAGCTACACGCTGGCCATCGGCACCTACACCTCTGGCACTGTCTACATCGATCCATTCTGGTACATCAGTTCGCTCCTGGTCGGCCTGGCAGCACTTTTCCAGTATACAGCCATCGCACGCCATACCTATAACGAACGCACCAGCGAGATCAGGACCCAGGTACAGGCCGACTACACGCCCCTGAACTACCCTGAAAGGCAACCACAACGCTCTCTCTTTGTGCAGAGTTTTCTGGTCTATATTCCCCTGACCATCCTGCTGCTCCTCACTATCTATGGAGAGGCCACACACGACCAGGACCTGACGCTTTTCCTGGTCATCCTGATCTCGGTGATCGGGATACTGCTGGTGGTGCGCTACCTCCTGACCGGCTATGAGAACGAGTTGCTGTTGCAGGAACGCGAGCAACGGCGCCGGGAGGCAGAACAACTGCGCCTGCTGACCGCCCAACTGACCGAAATGCTCGACCTCGAACCTCTGCTCGAACGTATTGCCGCCCTGGCAAGCTCCGCTCTGGCCTTCGACGCCGCCATACTGATCGTCGAAGAACAGCCCACGCCCTCTACCACATCAGGTGCTCTGGGAGTGTATGCTGCGGTATCCGCGATCGATAAGATAGTGAGCTGGCGCTTCTACGGGTCGGGCGTGGCGTATTGCGACCTGCTCCATGGCAGAGAATTAGAGGTGATGTGGGCGCAACAAACGCTGGATCTGCCGCCGGAGGTGGCAGTCTGGCATACTGAGCAACGCATCCAGACCACCCTGTTCATTCCCCTGACCTACCAGGGGAAAATCCTGGGCAGCCTGGGCTTTGCCAGCCGCGCGATGCAGCCCTTTAACCAGCATGAGAAGTACATCGCCAGAGCCTTCGCCGAACAGGCGGCGACCGCGCTGGAACATGCCTACCTCTACCGGGAGGCGCGCGAACACGAGGCGTTCTCTACCGCGCTCGCCAATATCGCCACCCGCTTGAACGCCGCCGTGGTAGAGCAGATTGAAATGCAGCAGATTATCTGTACAGAAGGTGCAAGCGCCTTGCGCGCCGACTACGCCCTGCTGTATGTCTCCGATCAGCGTGGCAGCCTCGTGCCGGTCGCGCTCTCGGTGAGCGAGCAAGAACCAATCTCGCTCCTGAGCGATTGGCCAGCTATATACGAGCACGAATACGAGGCCCAGGCGCTTATCCTGCTCCAACCAACCTTGCTACAGATCGATCCCCTGTACACGCTTGATGCTCACGCTGGGCCCACATCCGATTATCCCTTCGCGCACGTGGCCTACTCCACAACCAGGCGCCATCGCATACAACGTGCCCTCTCCCTACGCGAGGTGCTGGCCCGGCGGCACGTGCCAACGGCTATCCTGGTGCCTCTGATTACACGAAACAACCCTGCTGGCCTGCTCGTCCTGGCTCGCTCGCTCCAGCCAGGTGTGCGCGATAGCCGGGCCTTCACCATCGCGGACCTGCAACCGGCCCAGGATTTCGCTGAACAGGCCGCGGTGGCCTTTACCAACGCACAGCTCTACCAGCAATTGCATACCGCGCACCGGCAACTGCAGGAGCTTGACCAGGTGAAAGATCAGTTCATGATTACGGCCTCCCACGAACTGCGCACACCGCTGACCGCCGTCCAGGGCTATCTCGAATTGATGGCCCAGTACGAGGAGATCCTCCCGCCTGAGCAACGCCGGGAATTTCTTCACAAGGCCCAGCGCAGTTGCGAAGAGCTGGTACTGCTGCTCAGCAACGTCATGGATGCCAGCCGCCTTGAAGTAGACGCCGGTATCCGAGAGGCCCACATTGAGAGCGTACCCCTCCTGGCTTTGGTACAGGACATGCTTGAGTTGATTGAACCGCAGGTGACCCAGGAACAGCGCGAGGTGTATGTCCATATTCCAGCCCACCTGGCGGTACGGGCCGACCCCGGCCGCCTGCGCCAGATTCTGCTCAATCTCAGCATGAATGCGCTCAAATACTCGCCGTCGGGATCGCCTATCACCTTCTCCGCGCACACGGTGACCGAGCGTGTCCCTTACGTGGTCATCAGCGTAGCCGACAAGGGGCAGGGCATCCTGCCACAGGATCAGGCTCGCCTCTTCCAACGCTTTGAACGCCTGGAGCGCGATTTGAATAGCCCTGTGCGCGGCTCCGGCCTGGGTCTCTACATCTCACGCCGCCTGGTGGAAGCCATGAAAGGCAGAATCTGGATTGAGAGCAACGGCATTGCGGGAGAAGGCGCGGTTTTTCATGTGCAGTTGCCTCTGGCCCATTAATCCCACCTGCCCCTCACCGCCAGGCGCCGTCCGTTCTACCTGACATGGGACAGTATATTGAAACCCTCAAGGGCCTCGTAAGGCAGGAGAGGCACACGGCCAGCGCGGATGAAGAGGTTGTAGGGCGCTCCGCCTTCCTCCAACGCTCTTTCGCACCCCACCTGCTGCGCCATTCATTCCCCTGGTTCTATCTGCTGCTCGCGCTGGCTATCAGGGTCTTCCTCGTCATCCATACCCACGGCGTCATCGACGGGGATGAGGCACTGACAGGCCTGCAAGCAATGGGTATCCTGCATGGCGACCATCCGGTCTACTTCTATAGTCAAAGCTACATGGGCAGCCTGGAGGCCTATTTCGTGGCCGCGCTCTTCGCCATCTTCGGCTCCTCGGTCTGGACGCTGCGCGCCGAAGCGATCCTGCTCTCGCTCGTTATCGTCTGGCTGACCTGGCACCTGGCGGCCTGCCTGGCCGAGCGCGCGCGCCTGCCAGCCTACGCCCGGCAATGGTTCATGAACGTCGCCGCGCTGCTGGCCGCCGTTCCTCCCCTCTATGATACCGTGACGGAACTACGCGCGCTGGGCGGCTATATCGAAACGTTTGTGTTTATGCTCCTGCTGCTACTCTCTGTGCTGCGCCTGACCGAGCGCTGGCGAGCGGCTCGTGCCAGCGTGCTTTCTCAGGAAACATGGGGTAGAGAGAGGGTATTCACGCGTGAACTAACATGGCGCTGGGCCGGGATCGGACTGATCGCGGGCCTGGGCCTGTGGACAGACCCGTTGATTGTCTCCGCGCTGCTGGCGGCGGCGCTCTGGATCGCCTGGAGCATCTTCGCCCAGCGAGTCACGCTTGCTCGTCTTCTGCCTGCCATAGCCGCCATTCCCACCAGTATCATCGGGCTTGCGCCAGCCCTCATGTGGGGCGCGGCCCACGGATGGACAAACGTGACCTACCTGGTCAGCCTTGGTAGCAAG
>JALYVR010000103.1:7347-11012 GCA_030853145.1 Chloroflexota bacterium
AACTCCAGACTCGCTATCCTGATCGCCTCAGTCTCGCGCGCGGCATCACAGCGCTCTACAAAAACTGTGTCGCCCCTCGCGTCATCGGCGGCGCGCTGCCGGGCGAGGATACGCTCCTCACCGCGCTCCACAACCTCACCTTGTATATGGGAGTGGCCAGCATAGCGATCACAAGTATCCTGGTCAGCGCATCGCTGTTCCCACACTGCCCGCTGCTACTCATACAGATACGTCGCCTGGCGGCCCTGCCTTTGCTCTTCACAGCCTGCACCGCGTGTATGTTCTGCGCCACCACCACCGCCGCCCCCGGACTGCTCTCATGCAACTACGACGTTACTGGCCGCTACGCAACCCCGCTTATGCTGGCTCTGCCCTTCCTATGTGCGGCAGCCTTCACGCTGGTCATCTTGCTGCTGGGCAGACTCTATGAGAACGCGGAAGGCGGCACAGCACCCACAGAGAGAGGGCCACGCGCTCCGCTCTTCATACAAACCGTGCTGCTGGCCTCGCTGCTGGTCGTTGTCTACACACAGGTCTGGACCTATAGCACAGCCGATCCAGGCTTGACCTTTCAATCGCCTTACTGTTCCTTCGCTCCCGCCAATAACGATCAGCTCATCACCTATATGCAGCGCGAGCATATCCGCTATGCCTGGGCCAACAACTGGATCGCCGACCCGCTGCTCTTCAAGACACACAGCAACATTATCGTGACCGACCCGATGCCGCTCTTACGCCATCTCCCCCTGCTCGATCGCTTTCCCGCCTACACAAACGCTGTACGGCATGCCGACCGGCCCAGTATGATCACGATCACGCTGCATGTATACCGCTATCCTCTGCTCTTGAGGATTCTCGATAAACAGGGCATCATATACCGGGTGGCGCGCTTCCCTGCGGAACCCGGCGTGGATATCCTGGTTGTCACACCCTTGAACCACACGGTCTATCCCTTTAAGTCAATGGTGTTTTATGGTGCTTTTCTGTGCCTCGGCCTCTAAATTACTACTTTTTCTGCGTCTCGTTGGCCGCCGTGGCCTCCGCCTGCCTCTTTACTTGCAGCGGCACATGCTGCTCACAAAAGCGAAAGGTACGGCTACCGGGCAGAAGCTGAGCATAGGCTGCCGGCTCGCCACAGGTATCACAGCGCCCAACATGCGTTTTTACGGCTTTCATGGAATCTCCTCGTCATCATCTATATAACAGACATACCCTGGTCGCCCCGCAGGGCCGCCGCTCTGCCTGTTCTTCATGTGCATTATACGATATGTTCAATATCTATCATAGCATATCTGGCCCTTTGTCCTTGCGTCGTGACCCTATCCTGGGTTGCCGTAGGGGCGATGGCTTGCCTCGCCCGCGTGTCTGGCCGTGGGCGAGGCAGGCTAGGGAGCGCACATAGATAGAAAGTCAGGTCAGATATGATAGAATTCAGGCAACACAGCTTGTTTTCATGAGGGAACGCTACGCCAACGCTTCTACTTCCGCGACCACTACTGGGACGAGAACTACTTTGGGCTGCTCAAGGACGAATGGCATGGCCCAGGGTGACTTGTAACATTCTGGCCCTCAGAATTGAAAGCATGGGTATGCTAAGACTATATCTGTCGCAAGCGTTAGCCATAAGCGAACACCGGGTATCTAGTACTCGCTTATACCCGTGAACCTTTTCTTCTCATCGCGCTACTCACACGATGAAGGCCCGAATTATATATAGCATGAAAGGACAGTGCAGTATGCCTGAAAACGTCATGATAGCACCTGATATGAATACTACGAAATCGCGCTCTGATGAAGTAGTTCTGCAAACACGCAACCTCTCTAAACAATATGGCAAGCGGATGGCGGTCGATAATCTGAGCCTGGAGGTGCGGCGCGGCGAGATCTTCGGCTTCCTGGGTCCCAACGGGGCCGGTAAGACCACGACTATCCGCATGCTTCTGGGTCTGATTACGCCGACCTCTGGCAGCGGCGAGATTCTGGGGCACGATGTGATCTCGCAGCGGGCGCGCATTCTGCCACGCGTCGGCGCGCTGGTGGAGACGCCCGCGCTCTACCTATATATGACCGGCCGCGACAACCTGCGCGCGGTGGCCGCGGTGCTCGGCGGCGTGCCGGAGAAGCGCATCGATGCCGTGCTGGAGATGGTGGGCATGGGTCTGCGCCAGAAGGATCGTGTGCGCACCTACTCGCTGGGTATGAAGCAGCGCCTGGGCGTCGCGATGGCCCTCTTGCAGGACCCCGATGTGCTGATACTCGACGAGCCTGCCAACGGCCTGGACCCCGCCGGGATCGTCGAGATGCGCGACCTGATGCACCGCCTGGCCTCCGAAGACAAAACGGTCTTCATCTCCAGCCACCTGCTCACCGAGGTGCAGCAGATCTGTACGCGCGTCGCCATCATCAATCTTGGCAAGCTGGTGACAGAGTCGACGGTCGAGGAACTGACGCGTGGACATGGCGAATTCACGGTGAAGGTTGAGCGCGCGCAGGAGGCGCTCCCGCTCGTGCAGGCTCAGCCATGGGGCAGCGGCGCGCGCCTTGACTCCGATGGCGCCCTCATCACGCCGGCTCCCCAGGGACGAGGACGCGACCTGAACCTCTTCCTGGTCAAGGCGGGTTTTGCCCCCGATACCATCGCGAACACGACGGAGGATCTGGAGCAGGTCTTCCTGCGCCTGACGAATAGCGGTTCAGGAGAAGTACAATGAGTGCAGTCAGTACCACAAATACAGTCGATACCCCTGAGTCAGCACAATACCAGCGGCTTCACGCCTCCAGGCCCGGTTTCTTTGGCATCCTGCGCGGCGAGTTCTTCAAGATGTCACGCCAGTGGACCACCTGGATTATGGCCGTTATGTTTCTAGGCTCGATCTTCATGCCCTACGTCCTGACACTGGTCGCGCCAAGTATCGCGGATGAAATCCACCGGGCGCCGCTAGGATTTTTTGACCGTGAGCTGGGCTATGGCACAGGCGTAGTGCGCATCTTCAGCGGCATCTTCCTGCTAATCGTGATGGCCCAGGCTATTGGGTTAGAGTATCGCCTCGGCACAATTCGCATCCTGCTGGCACGCGGCGTCGGGCGCCTGCAACTGCTCTTCGCCAAGTTGTTCGCTGTCGTAATCGTCGCGATCCTGCTCCTGATCGTCGCCATCGTGCTGAACGCCTTGCTACTGAGCGGGACAGTCCTCGCGCTGACCGGCAACCTCAACGCCTTCAACGCGCTGAACTCCCAGTTCTGGTCGGACGCCTGGCTGGCACTGCTGACCGTCATGGCAAGCATGGGGGTCACGATCCTGATGGCGATGGCGATGGCCGTCGTGGGCCGCTCGCAGGTCTTCGGTCTGAGCGCCGCCCTGGCCTGGTTCCCGGTGGACAATTTCGCAGTCCTCTTCATCTTGCTGGCCGCCCGCCTCACAAAGGCCCAGTTCTGGTCGGATATCAGCGGTTACCTGCTCGGCCCAAATCTCAATATAATGCCAACCTCGGTGATCTCTCCCAACTTCCCCGGCATCGGCATTCCCCCTCTTGTGCAGGTGGACGGCACCCACACCCTGATCGTCACCCTGGTGTACGCCATCATCTTCGCCGCCATCGGCATCGTGCTGACATGGCGAAGGGACGTTAAGGAGTAAATAAAGGGCGCGGCTCACCCCTATGGGG
>JALYVR010000104.1 GCA_030853145.1 Chloroflexota bacterium
ATCGCACGCAAGGCCTTGTACCCAACAGCTTCTTCGCCATTCGGGCTCAGCCGCAAGGAGGAAACGCGGTGGTACGCGCGTTGCAAACCACCTCCGTGGGGTCATTCCCGGCCACGCAGTCTCTAGCATTCCAGGGGGAGTATCCGCTTGCTACCTATCAATTCGCCGATAACGCGCTCCCAGTGCAGGTCACGGAGCAGGTAGAGAATCCCATGATTCCTGGGGATTTGAAGGATTCAGCCATTCCAACCGCCATCTATGATTTCACGGTCAAAAACACGGGCAGCAGCACAACGCAGGTCTCCTTGCTGGCCACCCAGCAGAACGCTGTGGGTTATGACGGTTCTGGCACGATCGCTGGCACAAACAACGATACATTCAGCGGGTATGGAGCGAACTCTAATACGGTGACGAGCGCTTCCGGGGTGACCCAGATTCAGATGGTCGGCGGTCTTGGCGCTGGGAGCATGAACCTGGCGATGCTGGCGGGCAATACCACTGCCACAGCGTCGTGGACAGGGAACAGTAGCCTGTTCAACGCGTTCTCCGCCAATGGCTCGGTGAGCGGAGTCACGAGTACCACCAGTCCAGCGGCGCAGACCACCGTTGATGGGGCCATTGCCAATACTCTCACGCTGGGTGCTGGCCAGTCGGTCACTATTCCGGTCGTGCTGAGCTGGTACTTCCCGACCGCCAATCGCAGCTTCGGCGGCAACGGCCTGCAATATACAAACTTTTGGTCCGATGCGACGAATGTCGAGCAGTATGTCACCAGCAATCTGAACAGCCTCCAGACCACGACCCAACTCTATCACGATACCTTATATCGTTCGAATCTGCCGCAGGATATGCTCGACCGTATTTCATCAGGTGTCGCAATCTTGCACACACCCACGGTGTTCTGGGCGCAGAATGGCTTCTTTGGTGGCTGGGAAGGCTATGGCTGCTGTCCCAATATGCCGACGCATGTGTGGGAGTATGCCCAGACGCAGGCGCGGCTCTGGCCCCAGATCGGGGAGATGTTCGAGCAGCAGTGGTTCAATGCTGAGCAATCCAATGGTCTGATCCCCTATCGTTACGGGTATACTAACCAGTTCGCTTTTGACGGTCAGACAGGGGTGATCCTCTCGGCCTACCGTGACTACCTCGATACCGGCGATACCAGTTGGCTCACGACCTACTGGCCCAGGATCAAGCTGGCCATGGATTATATCGTTAACACCTTTGACCCCAATAAAAATGGCATTTTGCAAGGCGCAGCGCTCACCACCCTGGACAACGCGGAGCCGACCTCCTGCCCCTGGCTTGGTTCGATGTACCTGGCGGCTATCAATGCATCGGCTCACATGGCAAGTGTTATGGGCGATACCGCGGCGGTCAGTCGCTACCAGAGCATCTATGCACAGGGCCAGGTGAACCAGGAACAGCTCTTCTGGAATGGGTCCTACTACGTCGAGAAACCGCAGAACGCTGGCAACCCACTTCTACTGGGCAATGCCGTCGATATCAACATGCTGTTGGGTCAATGGTGGTCAACGCAGTTGGGGCTGGGAGACATCTACAACTCCCAACACATGACGCAGGCGTTGCAGGTCCTGTACCAGGACAACTACCAGAGCAGCTTCCTGGGTCCCAATCCATACGCATCGTACGCATACACGCATACAGAACGGGGCTACGTTGAACCGCTTGATGCTGGCATGCTCAATGATACATGGCCCAACAACGATAAGCCATCCAACCACGTTTTGTATGATAATGAATTATTCAGCGGGTCCGAGTATCCCGCGGCGGCGGAGATGATACAGCGTGGCCTGCTGACGCAGGGACTCACGGAAGTCAATGCTATCGCCAGGCGCTATGACGGGCGCTTGCGCAACGATGCCTACCTGACCTTCGGCAGTTGCGGTATCGGCGATGGCAGCGGAAACCCCTTTGGCGATGATGAATGCGGTAAATGGTATGGTCGCTCGTTGTCGAGCTGGTCGCTGTTGCTGGCCGCGCAAGGCTTCACCTATAACCAGGCGGCCCAGACAATCGGCTTTGCGCCAACATATAGTCCCAGCAACCATCAATCCTTCTTTAACGCTGGCACGAGTTGGGGCACCTTTCTCCAGCAGCAAGGAAGCGGCACGCAGACCAATCAAATCACGCTGGCTTATGGTTCCCTCACCTTGCAAACTGTCACGCTGACCACGGCGGCAGGCACTGTAGCGAACGGAGTTGCTGTGACGCTCAACGGTGCTCCTGTCAGTGGGGCGCAACTGAGCACCAATGGGAACAGCGCAATCGTCACCTTTCCAACCCTCACGATTGCCGCCGGCGCGACGCTAAAGGTACAGATGAACACCCAGTCCGGCGGCTTCCAGACCAATCTCAGCGGGTGGTCTACCGTTGGGGGAACCTGGACTGGCGCGCCAGACGGGGAGCATGGTACCAACACGGGCGGCGATGCCTTCTATGTCGCTAGCCAGAGCGGAAGCAATTTCACCTATGAGGGTGATCTGACGATCACTGCCAGCAACACAGGTGGCAGCGCCGCCGCGCTGGTCTTCCGCTCTCAAAGTAATCCACTGAACGGATCGTATGTCGTCAACATCTCGACCGAAAACGGAGGGCAGATCAAGCTCTTTAAGTTCCCGTATGTCTCCCTGGGGGTCTATAGCACGCCTATCTCCCTCAACACCACCTACCACCTCAAAGTGGTTGCCTCTGGCTCGTCCCTCCAGGTCTTCCTCAACAATGGGAGCACGCCCATCATTCAGGTGACAGACAGCAGCTACACAGCGGGCTTCTTTGGCCTCAATGTGTGGCAGGGTTCGGGGAGATATCAAAATGTCCAGCAAGGATGAACCCTGGATCTGACCCGCCCGCCCTTGCCTGGAACACGTTCCACTAAGGAGTCAGAGTATGATCCGACTGGGAAACGGATCATACTCTGACTCCTTCTTACCGCGCCTCTGACATCCGCGTGCGAGGCAGGGTGAAGGCTAACGCGATTGCCAGCAACGGCACGCAAGCCAGCCAGCCCAGGGCAGCATGCACGCTATAGAGATCGGCGATATGTCCGAAGAGCGGGGCAGTGATCCCGCCGACTGTGACGGCCAGCCCCAGGGTCACCCCTGAAGCTGTGCCCACGCGGTTCGGCAGGTACTCCTGGCCCATCACCACCATCACACTGAAGGGGGCAAAGAGCGCGAAGCCGATGGGAATCAGTAGCGCCAGGGCCAGCCCCGTATTTGCCTCGCTGAACAGCATGAAGGCCAACAACAGTGGTGCCAGGCAGCCCAATGCCAGCATACGACTGCGCGGCGGCCATAGCGATCAGCCATGCGCCCGCCGATGAAGGTGCCTATGATGCCAGAGGCCAGCAGGACCGTCAGCGCTGTTCCCCCGGCAACTTTTGACTGGTGCAGAGTGGCGATCCAGTACAGCGGCAAAAATGTGTTCAGTCCGTAGAAGATCACCGAACGGCACATAATCATGGCCGTGAAATCATAGGGTCTACCATAGCTGCACCATATCTCTATACCTATGCGCTGGCTCTGCTTCCAGAAACATCTCTGGAGAGACGCGAGGAAAGAAGCCAATGTTGTATACACGTTTTTTGTAGATCCAGCCGCCCTCCCACGAGGTACGCAGGTTATAGGCGACGCAGGCCCATTGCTGATCCTGCAAGAAAAAATCCTTGCGCGGAAAGGCAACGCGTCTCGGCGCGCCCTCGCTACGCTCCCATTCCAACGTTACCCTGAGCGCGTTCTCATCAAGCAAAAGCTTGAGACAATCATAGCGGAATGGATCAGTTCGCGCTTCCAACTCCAGCTTTTCTATGGGATGCTGAAAGTGGCCGCGTTCGCTGTACACTACCTCATAGAGAAGAAAATTCTTGTCAAGCAATGGCAAGGCCGCAACAGGCAACTTACACACTTCAGGGGTGCGATTTCTTGCTGAGGCGCTCTCTCCGCCGCGTGAGGCCTTCGTCCAGATAGTACAGATGCTCTGAATCACTACTAGAGGGAGAGCAGAAACCATCTCCATGCTCCTATTTCAAATAATCAGGTACGTGACAACGTCAGTCCAGCAAAGGATGCGAGGATGGAGGGAAGGGAGGCAGGGTCACACAAAAGCGACTGCCCTCTCCCACGCGACCTGAACTCTCGACCCAGATGCGCCCTCCCATGGCTTCGACGAAGCACTTGCAGATGTAGAGTCCCAGGCCTGTCCCCCGTGTTGGACCTCCCACGTCACGCTTGAGACGCACAAACCGCTCAAAGAGGAGAGGAAGCTCCTCGGGGGGAATGCCAGGACCTGCATCTTGCACACTGAGACACACTGGAGAAAAAGGCGTCGGCTGGGCAGCCTCAATACTGATCATGGTCTGTGTGGGTACATACTTGAAGACATTGCTGAGCAGATTCTGCAACACGTGATACAGGGATTGCGGGTCCGCCCATACCAGAACCTGCTCGGCTACCTGGAGACGAATCGTATACGCCTGGACATCCCGAGGATCAAGATGTGCCAACACGTCCTGCACGACGAGTCGCACGGCAACACGCTCACAGCGAGCAGGGGCAAATGCTCCAGTAGGGGTAACGGCATCCAGGACCCCATTGACCAGGCTGACGAGTTCTTCATAATTGGCGAGTGCCCGCGTGAGCAGTTGGGTCCGCTCCAGGGGGTCCAACTGCTCAAAATACTCCTTGAACAACTCGAGGAAGCTCCCCAACACGGCGAGTGGCGTTCTCAACTCATGGCTCACATGCTGCAGAAATTGATCTTTCAGCTCATTGACCTGACGCTGCTGCTCATAGGCAAGCGTGATGTGCTGTTTTGCTTGTAAGACCAACAAGCGCTCTTGCTCGGCAACAAGAGCCCGCTGTCGGGCTACATGCACCAGGTCAACCGCCGTCCGTAACCAGCAAACCACCAGGCCAAGTCCGAGCGAGGTTCCAAACCCAAGAATTCCCCCCTCCACGAAGTCTTGATCAGACAACATCCCCCGCAACAGGAAGACATAGGTCAGTTGAAAGGCGATCCCATTGAGCACAAGACTGATGAACATCCCTCGATAGCGAAAGAGCCAGCAGGCACTGACAATGGGCAGGAACATACTGGCTCCATTATGCACGCGAGGAAAGAGGAACCAGAGCCCGGCGACCCCCAGCCAATACGAGAACATCACAATGAGCAGACGCGTGCCTCGGGAGAAGCTCAGCCAGGCGAGCGGAAACAGGTGTATCTGCTGTAGAAAGGTCTTTGCACGTTCAGGTTGCTTCATCCATATGCCCCCTCTCACAAAACGTGATTCTTCGATCAAGGGTAGTGTATGACGAACGCGCCAACGCCGCAAGTCCCTGGGATACACGGTGGACGGGCTCACGCGCGCTGTGTGTGGCAACTTGTTGCAGGTGCATATCACTAGCATACATGTGGTACAGCCCCACTACTGGGGAGCGAGAAGAAACGAGTGGCGGAGGTCAGTCGCACAGTGGCGCTGGGCACATATGTGCAAGTGAACCACCTGCTTCAAGCGAGCTTGGGAAAATACGTATACTGGAGCTAGAGCAGACGCTCAAAATAATGGCAGGTTAAAGAGGGATGGTTATGTTTCTGGCGAGCATCAAAGAATCCACTCAGGCGTTTCATAGTAAGCTTGAGCACGATTTAGATATATTTCATACGATAACCACGCTAGGAAGTTATACCAGGCTCCTGCAAAAATTCCTGGGCTTTTATCTGCCAGTCGAACCACGCTTACTTGGTGTACAGAACCGCTATGACCTGCAAGTGCATCTCCGACAGAGATTGAAGTCACCGTTGTTGCTTCGTGATTTGAGCGAAATCGCGGCGCAGCAGGGAACCGGGGACACGGTTTCTCTGTGCGAGGCTCTTCCCACGTTGACCAGTCCTGCCCATGCCTGGGGCTGCCTATACGTCCTCGAAGGTTCTACCCTGGGAGGCTCGCTCATCTCAAAACACATCACAAGAGTGCTTGGTTTGACCGCTGAGCATGGTTGTGCCTTTTTTGGGAGTTATGGGAGTCATGTAGGTTCGATGTGGCAAATGTTTACTCGCACACTAGAAGCATACGTATCCACGTACCACGAAGAGAAAGTCATTATCGATTCGGCTTGCGAAACGTTCGCCTTTTTAAGTCAATGGCTATTGAAGGAGTAAAGCATGAAGCAGTTGGCAGTTGACGCATCCATCGATTTAACGAATTGTGAGCGCGAGCCTATCCATATTCCAGGTTCTATCCAACCGCATGGCGTGCTCTTTGTCCTGGCCGAGCCTGCCTTCACTATTGTACAGGTGAGTGAAAATATTGTTGATTTTTTCGGACGCGCTGCTGCTACAATAATCCATCAAGGCGTGGACGTGATACTGGGGCAGGAGAACACTGCCAACCTGAAAGAAGCCGCGCAGAAAGACTTGCACGCCGTCAATATCCTTGCCTTTCACCTGCACAGCGGTGAGGGGGTCCAGCACTTTGAAGGTTTACTCCATCGCATTGAGGGCTTGCTGATCCTCGAACTTGAGCCGGTACACGATGATGCGCCGGTGGCGTCCCTGGAACTATACAACAGGATTATGCAGACGACGGCCCGCTTACAGAAGGCGGTGAATCTACGCGAATTATGCCAGATTGGTTGCGAAGAGATCTACACATTCAGCGGCTTTGACCACGTGATGCTTTACCAGTTTGACGAGAAGTGGAATGGTACGGTCATCGCGGAAGCAAAACGGGCTGGCATAGAATCTTTTCTGGGCCTGCGCTTCCCCGCGTCGGATATTCCCAGCCAGGCCAGGCAGCTTTACCTCAAAAACTGGTTACGCGTTATCGCGGATGTGAACTATCAGCCCTCTGCTCTCATCCCCGCTACGAACCCTATCACGGGGACGCCGCTTGATATGAGTTACTGTGCATTACGCAGCGTCTCACCACTGCATATCGAGTACATGAAAAATATGGGTGTCACCGCGACACTGACGATCTCCCTGATCGCAGGAGAGACTCTCTGGGGCTTGCTGGTCTGTCATCATCAAACACCGACATATCCTTCGCACACGACACAGTACGCCTGCGAACTCGTCGGGCAGATCTTATCCTCCTTTATATCAGGGAAAGAAGAGTACGACCATTTCATGTACGAATGGAAGATCAAGACCATGCAGGGAAGCCTGCTGGGCAATCTGCCTAAGGAAGAGAACATCGTCGAGAGCCTGGTTAAATATGGCAAAACCATGCTCGAACTGGTGAATGCGAAGGGGCTGGCAATTAACGTTATGGACCGCTATGTAACGCTTGGCGGAGTCCATCGCTGTGTGAAGGTGGGTCTCTGTCCAGATGAAGCTGCCATTCAGGCGCTCGTTGAGTGGCTAAGCGAGCAGATGGTTGGCGACGTGTTTGTGACAGATGCGCTTCCTGAGGTGTATGAACCAGCGCGGCAGTTCAAACATGTTGCCAGTGGTTTACTGGCCATCAGCCTTTCGAGTGATAAAACCAACTATCTGCTGTGGTTCCGCCCGGAAGCCATCCAGACAACCACCTGGGGTGGCGACCCGACGAAATCCGTGGTGCTGGATGAGAAGGAAGGGGTGAGGCTGCACCCTCGTAAATCATTCGAGGCCTGGAAAGAGACGATCCATATGACCTCTCTGCCCTGGCAGCAGAGCGAGAGAGACGCCGCGGCAACGCTGCACGGCGTCCTGATGGATATGGTGACGCGGGATCGCATCATCAAGCAGCGGCTCCGCGCCTGGTTACAGCATGATTGAGGGGGTAGGTCTGCTGCCAGGTACGTAGCCATGCTTCGAAATCCTGAACCGGGATCGGACGCGAAAGAAAGTAGCCCTGAATGTTGTCACACTGGTATGAGGCGAGCAGATCTAAGGCCTCCTGGTCCTCAACACCTTCAGCGACAACTTTCAAGTCCAGGCTATGCGCCAGCAATATGGTAGATCGCACAATGGTAGCATCTACCTCGGATGTTGCCATGGGCATGACGAAGGCGTGATCAATCTTCAATTCATCGATGGGGAAGCGTTTGAGGTAGGCCAGTGAGGACTGACCCGCGCCGAAGTCATCAACGGAGATGGAGATACCCAGCTTCGTAATGCGCTCTAACACAGCAAGGGCTTTCTCCAGGTCTGTCATAACGGCGCTCTCAGTTACCTCGACGCGCAAACAGTGAGGCGGGACATGATACTGCTCCAGGAGCGCAGCAATGTTGTCGGGGAGCGCAGTTTCGCGCAGATTCCAGGCCGAGATATTGACAGCAATGCTCAATTCCAGGCCTGCATCAAGCCAGATTCTGCACTGACGTACCGCTGCCTCCAGCACCCACTGCGTAAGTGGCTGGATCAATCCCGTCTGCTCCGCGAGGAGGATGAATTGATCAGGGAAGATGAAGCCGTGTACTGGACTGATCCAACGCACGAGGGCCTCTGCGCCATAGACCTGCATGGTGCTTAGGTGAACTTTCGGCTGATAATATAATTGCAGTTCATTGTTCATAATAGCCGGCAGGAGCGCGCCCATCAGCGTCAGGCGTCGCAGCGTATCCTGATCGTGGCTCGCCGCGTAAAAGGCCGCGCGTTCATGCAACTGCCTGGCCGTGTACATGGCAACATTCGCATGCTGAAGCAACGTCAGCGCATCGCTGCCATGCTCAGGGTAGAGAGCTGCTCCAATGCTCACCTCCGTGTGCAGAGGATACTCACCAACGCTGATCGGCTCTTGCAGCACGGCGTGGACTTTCTCGATTGCCCGCTGCACGTAAGCCAGATCAGCCATAGGGAGCAGCAGGGCGAATTCGTCTTCACCGGGTCTGGCCAGGACCTCACCGCTAGTGACAATTTCATTGAGCCGAACGCCTATTTGCTGCAACAGGATATCGCCGAAGTGATGTCCGAAGGCATCCTTTACCTCTTCAAAGCGGTTGAGGCCGAGAACCAGCAGCGCAACCTGACTCGTGGCCTGCTCCGTGCCAGCTATCGCCTGAGTGATAGCGTCCTGGAGGAAGACCCGGTTGGGCAGGTTGGTGAGTGTGTCATATAAGGCCAGGTGACGTAGTTGTTCTTCCATTGTCTTGCGCTGGGTAATATCATGCGCGGTGACGACCAGACCTTCGATTGCAGGATCATCGAGGCTATTATGGCCAACACATTCCAGAGTGATCCATGAATCATCTGCCCGCTTTAAGCGCAGCTCAAGCTCAATCATGGTACCGCTACCCTGGAAAGCGCCGGCCAGGATGGGAAAGGCTGCGGGTAGATCAATTGGATGGAGCAGAGCAAAGATATTCATGCCAAGCAGATCATCAGGGGCATATCCCAGAATACGCGAGTGTGAAGGGCTGGCGAAACGATACATACCAACCGCATCGAGAATGAAGATGAGATCGGTGGTCTGCTCGATAAGCGCGCGAAACAGCCGCTCGCGGGACAGCAATGCTTCTTCCGCTAGAACGCGATCTTTGATATCACGTGTCAGGCCGACCAGGCCAGAAATAGCGCCAGCTTCATCATAGAGAGGAGTGAGATGTGTTTCAAAGATAAGATCGCCAAAACGCTCGTCGTAAGTCAACTCTTCACCATCCAAAGCCCGGCGAATAGACGCCACGGTTTTCGGGAAATCCTGATAGACCTCGGCATAGGCTTTCCCTACTACCTGCCCGGCAGCTAATCCCAAATACTTCAGATTTTGACCTTCCGAAAGAGTAAAAATACCTTTACAGTCAATGGCAAAAATGATGATAGATTGTTTTGCAAGTAGCGTCAGGAGAATTTGCTTGTCTATAATCTGATCAGTTTGTGGAATCTCTCTCTGCGAGAGAGGGGCAAGTATACTGTTATTGGGCGAGTTCGGAGTTGTCTCTGAACTATCCTGGTTGGTGTGGTCGATATTACCGCGTTCTACTGAACGTTCGATTGTTTGCTCCATGTGGCATTACCTCCGACGATCTCTTCTTCACCGATTGGTTCTCTTATTGAGTATCGGCAGCAGTGATGTGAAGGTAAAGGCCAGGGTGCAAAAATAAAGAGGAGAGCGTCGATCCAACCGGTATGGCGGCTTTTTGTGTTCCACGCTCAGGCATGCTAGAATAGCGGCTAGTGTAGTTCTTGAAACGAAACGTTAAAGAGAGCAGATGCCCTTTTATAGAAGGAGTTTCCTGCCATGAAGATTGAAGAGCGACTGGCCGAACTTGGCCTGGTACTGCCTGAACCGCTGGTAATGCCGGCCGGACTGCGGTTATCCTTTCCCTGGGTGCGCGTACGTGGCCAGCGCGCCTTCATATCCGGGCATGGGCCCCAGAAGCCTGATGGCTCGCTGGCGGGACCCTTCGGCAAGGTTGGGGCGGAGGTCTCACCCGAAGAGGCTCAGGCGTCTGCTGGCCTGGTGGCACTGGCAATACTGGCCAGTTTGAAGCGCCAGCTTGGCGACCTGGATCGCGTGACGGCCTGGCTGAGGGTGTTTGGCATGGTGAATTCCGCTCCCACCTTTCACCGGCAGCCTGATGTCATCAATGGCTTTTCCGATGTGATTCTGGCAGTCTACGGGCCGGACGCTGGCGCGCACTCCCGCTCGGCCGTGGGCCTGGCCGCGCTGCCATTCAACATGCCGGTGGAGATCGAAGCCGAGGTCGAGATCGACGGCCAGGGATGAAACATGTCTGGCGGAGATATCCTTGCGGGTAGCTCGGCTCCCATGATATGATGGTGAGGATAGTGAGATGAAGCAGACGGAGCACAGAGACGTGAGCAGGGAACAAAAACCGGCGCCACCACAGGTCACGTTTTATACCAAAGCTGGTTGCCATTTATGCGAGGAAGCGCGGGATATGCTCGATGATATCGCGGCACAGACCGCATTTGAGTTGACGGAGATTGATATTCGCAGCGATCCAGCTCTCTTTGAGCGCTATCGCTATCGCATTCCTGTCATTCTCGTTGATAGCGATACACCTATCGAGGGACGCATCGAGTACCGTG
>JALYVR010000105.1:0-3322 GCA_030853145.1 Chloroflexota bacterium
CCACCGCCGGAGCTGGGGCCACCGGAGCCGCTGCCGGAGCGCTCGCCGCCGGTGTCGCAGCGTTCAGGGGCTCCCCACACTCATCACAGAACGCGGAACCATCTGGATTCTCATGGCCCAGCGAACAATATACTGGCATGATATACTATCCTCCTCAAAAAACATTCTTTAATCTTGCCCATACGCACAATCAATCAACATCTTCCCAACAAAGCCCCGGCAAGAGGGTGCAGGTGGAAAGGCATATGTTCCACATGTGACAGGCCCCGTTTTCGTGTAGGGACGCCGCTGGCCTGCGCCCGGCTAGAGCGAGGCAAGCCATCGCCCTTACTAGGGCATGATGTCGTCCAGGCGCTGGGTGAGCTTGCGTGTCTTGTTACCGATGGTTTTTACCTGATCCTGCGAAATTTGCTGGCCCTGGTTGATCTGCTCGATGGCCGCCTGGGTCTCTTCATCGAGAATGCGTGTCACGTTCGGCGCCAGGCGAGTCGTGGCCTTGCCTGTGCGCTTATACTCGTCCAGGAAGCGCGTCACCAGGCGCTGCGCGTTGGCCTTCTCGGCAAAGTTCATTACGCGGGGATTCACCTGGGCCGCCTGGTTCGCGTCGCTCGTGAAGGACACCTTGATATCTTCACGGATGCTCTCGCCCACAAGGTTCCCGATCGGCACATCGTAGGTGAGTTCCGACTGGGCGATACGGAAAAGCCCGGCCGGGCGCGGGTCGATCAGCAGCTCCACCATCACGCCCTGCGCCGTATCCTTCTCCAGGTCGCCGAGCGAGATCACAATCTGGCGGTCCGAGAGCACCGACGGTCCGAGGTCGCTGATGATCGGCAGGACCTTCACGGCCTTTTTCGGCGTCACACCGGCGGGCAGGCGCAGGGTCAGCGTGGCATTGCGCACGGCGACCGCTACGGCGCTCTGTATTTGCTGCTGGAAGATCGTCATCGCATCGGCAGGATTCCTGATAAACTCGGCAGGCATACCACCGCTCAATTGCCCAACGTCATCAAGCAGGTTCTCATCCCAGTCCTGCCCGATACCCAGGGGATACATAGCGATCCCCGCTGAGGCGGCATCCCTGGCCAACTGGCGGCAGCGGTCGGAGTCGCCATAGGTAACGCCGTCCGTCAGCAAGATCATGCGATTGACGGTATTTGGAAAGTTATAGCGCCGCAGTTCGTTCAGTCCCTGGATCATCCCCAGCGACATCGCCGTGCCACCAGCGTCACGAATGCGATCAATAGCCGCTTTCATGCCCGCTTTATCGTTGGCCGGCATAGAGGGAATGATTACCTGAGCCGTGTCATCGAAGACCACCACCGAGACATAATCTGTGGATTCCAGGTGATCGATCACCATCTTGACCGCCTCTTTGACATTGTTCAGCTTGGCGCCCTTCATGGAGCCAGAGTGGTCAAGCACCAGGGCAAAATTCAGCGGCATGCGTACCTGCGCCATCATGGCGGTTGGTTTCGCTTCAAGTAACACATATGCCACCTGGCTGCCACCCGTCACCGGCATATAGTCCTTCCCCAACTGCTGCGTCAGTTCTACCTCACCAGGCATAGTCTATCAGCTCCTTTCATATTTGGCTGCATCAGTATATCATATCAGCGCACGTACACTATAACCGCGCTGATATTGTCTTCTCCACCATTGGCATTGGCAGCCTCTATCAATTGTGTACACGCGGTCTGTGGATCGGTGGCCGTATTTAAGATGCTCTCGATCTGCGGGTCGCGCACCATCTCCCACAGGCCATCCGAGCAGCTCAGGATGATATCGCCAGGGTACAGTTCCTGCTTGAAGAGATCAATCTGCACGTTTGGCTTGTCTCCCAGGCTGCGGAAAATCTGACTGCGCTGCGGGTGCGTATACACCTCGTCCGGCTGGATCAGGCCGCCGGCGACCAGTTGCCCGACCAGCGAGTGGTCGGTCGTCAGTTGATAGCGCTGTCCTCCTCTTATCATATACGTACGACTGTCGCCAACGTTGATAATATAGGAATGATTGCGCACCACCATAAAACCGGTCACCGTTGAACCCATATCGGTCTTGTTCTGCTGATTGATCTGACAGACCTTGTTGTTGGCATCTTCAATGGCGCCGTGCAACAAATCCACGAGGTCATCCTCGTCCGGCAACTTCGCCTGCTGCTGGCTGTCTTTCTCGGAGGCCAGTGGCACCTCCAACAATTCCCGCGTCATGCGCTCGGCCACGGTATTGATAACGACGCGGCTGGCAACCTGCCCGCTATCGTGCCCGCCCATGCCGTCCGCGACGATGAAGACGCCCAGCGGCACGGACTGCGACTCGTGGATGCGCTGAATGAGCAGAGTGAGCGTGCTATCTTCGTTTGGCTCGTCGCGCCTGATGTTCCCGGCATCCGAGAGGGCCGCCGCCAGCAAGTGAACGCCATCGGGGAAGGGGTTCTTGTCCGCCTGCACCTGCTCAATAGCGTAGGTATGGCCCTGCTCGACAAAGGTATTGACGATGTTGCCCTGCAGGACCCCTTCTTTGTTCTCGCCTGCCGAGTACTCGTGCATAAGATAGGCCACACCCAGCAGCTCGGCCCCGCAGTCGATGCAGAACTCATCGCCCTCGGCATTCTGCTCGGAGCCGCAGTTCCAGCAATGCTGATAGCCCTGATGATCGATGACCTGGTAGACGTGCTCGTGCGCATCCTCGTTGACCACCTGAGTAACCTCGTAGCGCCCTCCGCTTACGCCTGTGCCGACCGCCAGGACCGGGAAATCGCCGCTAGCCTGAGTGGTGGTTGCGGCCTGCGTATTCTGACTGCTCTGCTGAGCCTGCTGCCCGCTCAGAGCGGGTGGCGCGGGCTGTTCAGCCGCCGGTTGCTGTTGCATGTCTGTATCCTCTCCCTGTGATGAAGCGACAGCAGCGCCTGTTGCTTGCACGGGTGCTGTCGCCGCTGGATCTTGTCGTGTGGCCTCCCCTGAGACTGGCGCCGCGTCTACGGGCGCCGGCCCTGGCGGCGGCGGCGGCGGCGGGATCGGGGCCGACTCATCGCTGGTAACCATCGTGGGCGCATCCGCGATATCCTGCGCAGACCCTTGCTGCTCCGTAGCAAGCGAAGGGGCCATGAGCACCGTCGGCATATCCGCGGCATGGCTCGCGTCCGGCGCGTGGCCCCCCTGCTCCATCTCCTGCTGCCAGCGGCGGCTGTGAAAGGCCATCATCTTCTCAGGCGTTAGGATCAGCGTTGGCGCCAGGCTGGGATCTTCCGCCGCGCTAGTTCCCGCTGAGGGCGGCGGCGGCGCAATAGGAGCCGCATCCTGGGTCTCCACCTGTGCTTCAG
>JALYVR010000105.1:3332-10995 GCA_030853145.1 Chloroflexota bacterium
CTCCGCGTGGAGCGTTCGTCCACAGCCTTTACAGAATTTCGCGTCGTCGCGGTTGGCCATATTGCAGAATGGACAGATCATACCTGCTCTCCTCTATCGTTTTAGAGTTGTTTTTGTAATCGGATTGCCTCGGCGTTGTTAGGGTCACGCTGAAGAGCCTCACGCACCATCTGGCGCGCCTCCACCCTCTTCCTCATCTTCAGGTAACACGAAGCCATGGCACTGTAGAGCATCGGCGAATCAGGATTGCGCTGCCGCGCCTGCTCCAACGCGCTGAGCGCCTGATTCCATTCGCTGGCCCGCATATGTGCCCTGCCCAGTTCGTACCAGCCATCCGGCTGATCGGGGTCGCGCTGCGTCGCCTGGCGCAGCACGCTGATCGCCGACGAGTACTGCTTCGTCTCGATATACAGGCGACCAAGGGTAATGAGGATGAGCGCATGATCGGGATTGATTTTGAGGCCCTCCAGGAAGTAGGCTTCGGCCTCACGATTGTAACCCTGCTTCATCGCCACGGTACCCAGTTGATAGTAGATAGCAGAATCTCTCGGCGCTATCTGCAACGCTTGCTTGAAGGCGGCAATGGCCTGGGAGTACAGCCCCAGATCATGATAGCACATGCCAAGCTGAAAGTAAGCATCAAGGGCGCTGGGTCTGTTCTTGACCGCCTGCTCAAACTGCTCGGCCGCGTGGGTCATGTTTTCCTTGAAGAGCCGCTGATCCTGCTCGCGCGCCGCCTGACCATACTGGCGATAGGCGCGTCCAAGGTTATAGAGCACATCATAGGAAGGCCGACCCAACGAGAGCGCCAGGTTGAACTGGCGCACCGCCTCGGCATAGTTTTTGTTGTTCAATTCCTGCAAGCCGCGCCGGTAGGCCGCCAGCGGATCATTGCTATTAGCGGCGGCTGCCGCCGCTGTCCCAACCGGGCGCGCCTGAATGGGTTGCCGCGCGATCGGCCGCGCCTGAATAGCGGAATGTGAGTTGGACTGCACGCGCAGTTGTGGCGGCGCCACCTGCGCGCCGTGCGTCAACGGCTGCCCATCGCGCTTGCAAAATTTCGCCCCTGGCCGATTCTGGAAGCCGCAGCGTGGGCAGACCACGCCACTCACAGCCGCAGGCACCAGAATGGTAGCGTTCGGCGACATGGCGGGGATCTGAATGGTCGCCGGCGCCGCCTGGTTTGGTAGGCATTGCTGGAGCGCCGTGCGCATGGCGTCGGCGTTCTGAAAGCGGTGGGCCGGGTCCTGCTGCATGGCTTTGATAATCACCTGTTCGATCGGACAGACCATGCGCCCATTGACCTGTACCGTGCGCAGTCTGGGGTTTTTGGCGCGAATGCTCCCCGCCGGCGGCGTCTGGATGGGGTCCGGCTCATGATTGGTGAGCAGGTGATACATCGTCGCGCCCAGCGAGTAGATGTCCGAGCGCGCATCCGTCTGCACCAGCTTGCCCGGATTCTGCGCCGTGCGCTTCTGGCCGGGGGCGCTGATCGACCCCAGGTGCTCCGGAGAGGCATAGGAGATGGTGCCCAGGTTCTCAGTGTTCGTGCGCTTGTTGGGATTGAAGCGGCGCGCGATGCCGAAGTCGATCATCTGCACATCACCCTCCGGCGTCACCATCACGTTGCCCGGCTTGAGGTCGCGCAGGATAATGGGTGGCGTGCGCGAGTGAATGTAGCTCAGCGCCTCGCAGACCTGCATCATCCACTTGATAACGTGCTCTTCGTCGAGCGGCCCCTTGTTGTCCTCCAGCATCTTGTCCAGGCTACGGCCAGGCACAAATTCCATCACGAAGTAGGAGTTACCACGTTCCTGGAAGCTGAGAATCATCGAGGGGATGCGCGGGTGTTTGAGGGTGAACAGCAGGTCGATCTCTTTATTAAAGCGCTCGATGGCGGCTTTGCGTTCATCTTCAGGGGTATTGGGGCTGATCAGGAGTTCTTTTACGGCACGGAAGTAGCCAGGTCTCCCCACCTGCTCAACTTTATAGACGGTACCCATACCACCTTCGCCAAGCACCTGAACTATTTTGAATTTTCCATCAAGGACCGTGCCTATCGGGAGAGCCATACGACTGTCTTCTCCAAGCTTCTCAACGCGCGTCGACGCGTACCACAATGGCGGTAATATTATCCTCGCCACCGTTCGCGTTCGCCATGTTGATTAAGGTGTCACACACTTCCTGGGGATTTTTCGACTCGGTGACCGCCTGCAACTGCTTCTTGATGTCCTGGTCGCGCACCATCTCCCACAGACCATCGGAGCACAGCAGAAGCACATCGCCCGCTTGCAGGGTCTCCTGGAAGACATCCACTTCGACGTTCTTGTGTCCCGCGCCCAGCGAGCGATAGATCAAGTTGCGCTGCGGGTGAGAATACACCTCGTCGGGCGCGATCTGCTTGGCCTCCAGTAGCTTCGCCACCAGGGAATGATCTTTCGTCAAGGGCTTCAAATCGCCTTTGCGAAAGAGATAGGTGCGGCTATCGCCTACGTTGGCAATGTAGGCTTTATCATCCTGGATAAGCACGGTCGTCACGGTGCAGCCCAGTCCCCGCGCCGCCGGCTTCTGCTCGCCATAGCGGATAATCGCGGTGTTCGCCTGCTTGATGGCGGCGGTCAGCCGCTCTTCCACAGATCGCCGGATGGGAGTCTCAGGAAGCTTGACAGTCTTCTGTTGCTGCTTCTGCTCTTCGGCTTTCACGGGATTCAATTGAACGGTAGGCGCCTCTTCCATGGGGGTCAAACGGATGGTGGGCTGCTCCGAGATGGGCTGAAAGAAGATCTCAAGCGCCTTGCTGATCGACTCGACCGCCAGCATGCTCGCGACCTCTCCCGCCTGATAGCCACCCATGCCATCAGCGACGATAAAGAGGGCCGTAGTCCCTTCTTCAGAACTGAGCATACGTTTATAGGCGCTATCTTCGTTTTGCTCTCGTTGTTTTCCAACATCAGTTTTATCAGCGACAGTGAATCGTAGTGCCATAATGATTACCTCACGTAGACGGGCTTTTTTTACTGTATTTTATGCTCACTATAACATATAGGATTATTTGTGACAAATGGAATAGGCTATTATCCTGGTTTATTTAAAAATCGCGGGTAGCCTCGATCCTACACAGGTCGACCGTCTACCAATAGTTCGCTACTTTCGCATATATACTATATACGAGATAGGTGAGAAGGAAGTTGTAGGGGATAGGAGACATGGGCGCGGGCCAGTGCAGGTGTTGTGTAGGAACAGGGCGATCCCTTGCGGTCGCCCTGTTCCTACACAACACCTGCTTTTGTATTAACGCATGCGCTGGCTCGCGCCCTACGTCAATTAGGGAATTGTCCCGCCAGCGCGGGCGCGGCTCCATGCGCTTCGGGCTTTGTGCCGAGCGTCCAGTAGAGCACTGTGGCCAGCACGATCAGCAGGCCCAGCCCGCTCAGGAGCGGTTGGACCAGCAGGCCGATAAACACAAGCAGCAGACCGGCAGCCATGATAATGGGGCAGAGACTTGGGGAGGGAGAGAGCGTTCTCGTCTGTGCCAGCAACACCTGCTCTTGCTGAACAACGCGGTTCGCAAGTAAGCGTTCAGTTAGCGCGTGCAGCGCGCGCGCATCGAACGGCTTGGCCAGGCAGGTGACATGCTCTGGAAGCATATCCCGATCCGCGCTTTCCAGTGACTGCTGCTCCCAGGCAAGCATGACTATAGGAATTCTGGCGAGAGATGGTGTGGCCTGCGCAGTCTTCAGCAGTGACCAATCGCAGCGAATGCCCTGATCGATGTCCAACACCAGCAATTCCGGCGTGAGTCCAGCAGGCGGGGAAAGTTCGTCGAGAGAACCGGCCTCGATCACATGTATACCACGATACTCTAAACCAAGCGTGATCAGCCGGCGCAGCGATGGGTCTGCCTCTACAAGCAGAACGGTGGACCTGGAACCGTACGGCATGACTATCTTCTTCTCTCTCCGGTATGCGGCTGTCTACAGCCTCTCGCTTCCTACATACGCTCTCCTTGCAAGAGTACACGTTGCACATTACAGGCACATTGATGGGGCGTTTTTATTCCTTACAATGGCCTGAACGATGCCCAACCTGCAAGGGCACCCACGCATACCTTCAGCATTCACCGAATTTGTGCCAGATCCTGGAATTAAGACAAACAACAGTGATCGCTGTAGTCAGGCACGATATCCAAACTCTTGCTTAACCTCGCTGATGGTGGGCAAGAGTTCGACCAGGGCCGCTGAAGAAATTTCCAACCCTAAGCTACCAGAAGTATCTTATTGCCAGCGCGATAAGTGCGCCAAGCAGGAGAATTATCACCACTAGCGCTACTTTCAACCCTACTGGCAGCTTTTCAGAGGATACTGCTCTCATTGGTAGAAATGCTGGTTGGGAAGATAGCAACGTTACTGCTGTTTTTTCACTGTCTCTGAAAGGTGGCCTGGTTCGGCCATATTTCCTCGCTTTCAGGCTGTCTTTGATATTCCTCATAAGCATCAATGAGCTGGTGCATCTTTTGCATCTTCGCTACATCTTGCAAAAGATACTCTATATCAAAACTGTAGTATAGAGATAAGACGTGTAACACGCCACAATCACGCATGTAGTGGGAAATCCTGCCATCCGACCCGCTAGGGCGCTCAATTTTTTTATCGTCAATGGCAGCAGTACGCAATGCTTTTTCCTTCGTGTCACTCAGTCGCCATATTTTACTTTTGTTTCTGTCCAGCACCTTTTCTATTGTGGATAGGTACTCATCTTGATACACCTTAATGAGCCTAGTGAATTCCTCGGAAGTAGCAATGCCGGTATGCTTTGAGCGATAGTCCTTTACTTCCCGAACTGCTAAATCCCTGGCCCGTGCTAACAGACGACTGTCATCAATTCCAATTTTCGGCTCAGTGTCAAACCTCGGCAATAGGCTTCCAAGGTCCGTTTCCGCTTCGATTTCCGCACTCAGTTTTATCTCGTCTTCGCCTGCTGAAGAAATCTGCATACCACCCGGAGGCAGTGATGGCGGGACAGACGAAAGGCGTGGGGCTAGTTGTGCATCAATGATCTGTTCTTGTGGCATCTCTTGAAAACTATTTCCCATGATAATAAGAATGATCCTTTCAGCGTTCACTGGAACACGTACGTGAATGATCTTTGTTTCGGCCTGCACAACCGCTGGCATCAGGGAGATACGATGGTGACGCTCACGCCAACGAAGCCAGGCACGCGGGCCATGTCGCCCATAACGGTGAGACATACGAATTCTCGAAAAACTGGCGATTGACGTACAGAAATGCTCTACAAATGAAATGCGATAGCAAGCACGCAAGTGAGAATATGCGGCTATACTTATTCCACATCTTTAATCGGTATAACAAGTATAAGATTTAAAGTGATATTATGCAACGAACAAGTGTTTTAAAATCTTTATATGTCAAGGTGTTTCATAGAAAATGGTCACAAAAATGCCCTCGCTGGTTGAGGGGTATCGTCGATGGCTTAGCGTTGTACATATCTTCAGTGAGCCTGACAGGCCAAATAATATATGAGAAGCACTGCGTGTCCTTGGGGGTCCCGTACCTGCCGGTGTCGAATATTCTTTAACGGAGAAAGGGAAAGATTTTCAAACCGTCCTGATCGCCATGGACCATTGGGATCAAAAATGGGAAAACCGCAGGATGAGAACGATCAAGACCATCAGATAACTCAAGTTAATACTACTTCGGGAGCCAGATACCGGCCTTGGAGCAGGGCACCCGCAAGGGATGCCCCTACATCTCATACCCCGCGATCGGTGCTGCCAGACGAATCACTAGATTGGCGATGGACTCGTGACGGGTGCTGGTCCCCATCGCCGCGCCACCTCCGCCTGGTCAGAGATGTACGGGCATCCCTTGCGGGTGCCCTGCTCCAAGCACGACGCATGATGATGTCGCAACGCATGTCCCTGGCGGGTGCCCTGTTCCAAGCACGACACATGATGGTGTCTCAATGCATGTATATATTATCGGCTCACGGCCCGCCAAAAATGCAGAAAGGCCGTGAGCGCTGTACCAGTCGCTCACGGCCTACCGTCTACTCTTCGTTCGTTCACACGTTATGTGCGTTGAAAACTATCCTGAAAAAGGACATAGTACGGCCCTGGACGACTGCGCGAAGCTTCGCAGCGCCCCTTATCGCTATAATATAGGCAGAAGTTCCGCTTCTGGATGGACTTCTTGACACTGGCCATACTATCGAGCTGTCTTTCTCTAATGGTTGATGGCGGACGCAATAAATTGCGTCCCTACAGACAACCGGCGACGCAATGGATCATGTCCCTACTTGCCGACTTTGTTGCGTGTCTTGCCCAGGTTACCGGGGATCTCTTCGTTCAGGCCGATATGGTTGATGACGACGCGCACGCCAGGGATCGCGATCAACTCGTTCTCCAGCATGTACTTCATCTTGCTGTTCGGGACGTTACCGAACAGGCTGAGGATGTAGTTCTCGACCTGCACCAGCAGATCTGAGGCGCCTTCAAGCTTGCCATCCGCGCGCAGTTCGGCGATGCGCGCGTTGGCGGCATTGAGCAGCGCGTCCTCGGCGACGATGAAATTGCGCACATCGATCACATTGGGCAACTGCCGCACCTGGTCCTCGATAGTCTGCTTCTGGGCCTCCAGTTCGACCTTGCCATACAGCGCCAGCACCACGCCCTCCTGCTCCACCTCCACGCTAACGGGGTGTGCGCTCCAGGCAGTGCTGCCGATGGTCACGTTGCGCTCGACAACCTGCTCAGCGCGGTCCAGGATCACCGAGGCCATCGGGCTAAGCTGCTGCTCCTCGACCCCAGCATGCGCCGTCGTCGTGCCATGGCCATGCACTGGCTTCTCCAGCGCCCAGCCCATAATACCCACCAGCACAAAGGGGGCCGCGATAATCGAGATCCAGGGGGCGGTGGCGACAACAATAAGGCCCGTGACCGTCACAACGACCGCCACGCCTAAGATAAGAGGCCACAAGCTGGGAACGGGCAGATGCTCATTACCCGCGTCGTCCGCGTGTTCATCTTCCTCGTAATCAGGCAGAATGGACGCGGTCATCATATCGTCCGCGGTAAGACTTGCACTTTGTAGAGGAGTTTCCATGAGTTCTCGCTTTCCTCCGCGAATGGTCCAACAATCGTCCGGGACGCTGACTCCCTCAGGCACAGGTCCCTTTCTTAAAGCATAACAGGTCTGCGCTGTTCTTGCAAGCATCAATTTTCGTGGAATCAGGATTGATTTGTGAGATGGCATTCATATCATCTGACAAACCCCGACTCGCGCCTGTGACGCGAGTCGGGGTACCTTCGCATCAAGGGCATATTTCGGAAAATTCGCGATGCCTCATGGCGATGTTAATGTCCAGGCAGGTGAAACGCGTACAGGGTGAAATCGAAGCCGATGAAAAGCATCCCATGGTCGACCGTAGGGATAAAGGATTGCGAGTCGCCATTGACGCTATAGGACCAGAGCTGCGCGCCCGTCGTGGCATTTAAGACGTAGACGGTAGCTATGCGTGACGAACCCGTGGGATACGCGCCAGCGTAGATCACGCCATTCGCGCCAGCGATACCTGATGGAGAGAACACATCGAGGCCGGCAGCCGCTTGCCAGACCTTTGTGCCAGTGTTAGCATTCAGAGCAAG
>JALYVR010000106.1 GCA_030853145.1 Chloroflexota bacterium
ACCCAGGCCATCTCGTTGGCCAGCGCGGGCGAGGCAAGCCATCGCCCCTACGGACACGCGAGGCGGCCATCTTTTTCGGCATACGTGTACACTTATGTGGCTTACCTCGCCCGCGCATATAGGCTTATAGAGCAAGCATACCCAGGAAAAGGCCTGGCGTCAAGCCTTGAGGCACCACCTTGAGAATATTGAGCATACATCGGCGTATTACTATATAAATGAGATACATAAGAGGAAACGAGCCAAATGGAAACGGCACCACAGAATGAACCTACAAGGCCTGAGAAGACCTTGCCGCGAAGCTGGTGGCGGCGCTACCGGCGCCTCTTGATCATCGTCGGCGTGACGCTGCTGATCACCGTTGGCGGGAATGCGCTGTGGATCGTGACGCACCTGCCTCCTCCCAGGCCACCACAGGGGCTGCAATGCGGGAATATTACACGGGCCGAATACACACCCAGGGTACCGGATGGGCCAGCCTCTGTACAGATTATACGCTGCTTCTGGTCCGCCTACCAACGCTGCCAGGCGGCAACTATGAACGTGTCATTCATGGGTGACGATGCAGGTGAGGGTTATACCATTACGATTGAGAAAAGCGGTCAGCAATGCTTGATCTACACCGATATAGAGGTCGATAATAACAACGGGAAGGTTTCGGATGACATCTTTCTCTGTAACAGCATGACTCACCAGGCCAATGAGCTACAGGTTTCAGGTTGCGGCAATAGTAGCCCGTATGGGATCGCGCCACTATCCATCAATCCAAGACAGTGCGGCGTGGTGAGCAACACCAGCTCCCGATCAGATTTGGCGCAGGCGGAGGACTGCTTCTGGCGGGGATATAACTCTTGCAATAATGTGGAACTGGCATACGTCATACAACATGGCACAGTCGTGGATACGCGTCACTTCGGAATCGATATCAACTGCCATGTCACCTACCAACATGGCGGCTATACGGCTATATGCGAGCATGTTGCTTCCCAAGAAGATGGGTTGCACTTTTTTCTGTGCGGCAAAGAGAAGGATGTACTGGTTCCGTTGCCGCCCGGTCAGTGAAATTGTGGCTATAGGATAGCCATAATTTCACATCAAATGACAACCGAATTGGTTGGAACGTGGCGCCCGCGAGGGGCGCCCACTACACATTGATCCTTACATAAAGATGGCCAGTCCACTTCTTCTGGGAACTTCTTGCTCAGAAGTTCCGTCATAGTAGACAGGATAGGCCCTGGAGCCGTTAGTCGGCTACCGGACCTCCTCCAGTATCCAGTACTAAAGTTTTCTTTCCCTGGTACCGGCGTTGTATGATGCTTAGCAGGACATCTGGCGAAGAGATCGTATTATAAGGATGAGAGTATGCCCATTATCGAATGTATCGAACTCACAAAAGTCTATGGCCGCTACGCGGTGGCGCTCAATAACCTGACACTTTCCATTGAGCAAGGTATGTCTTTCGGGCTGCTGGGCGAGAATGGGGCGGGCAAATCGACGCTGGTGCGGCTGCTGATGGGCTTTATTTTTCCCACCTCCGGCCACGTGCGTATGCTTGGCGAGGAGCAGGTGGCACGGGCGCACAGGCGCATCGGCTATGTCCACGAGCGGCCCATCTTTGAGACGCGCTTTTCCGGGCGCGCCCACCTCAACTACCTCGGCAACCTCTCCGGCCTGTGGGACGCGGCCAATCGCGAGCGAGGCGCGGAGGTGCTGGCGCAGGTCAACTTGCAGGATGCGGCGGACCGGCCTATCGGCACGTACTCCAAGGGCATGCTCCAGCGCCTGGCCATCGCCCAGTCCTTGCTGACCAACCCTGAAATCCTGATCCTGGACGAGCCAAGCAGCGGCCTCGACCCACGCAGCCAGTGGGAGGTGCGCCAGGTGATCGCCACGCTGCGCAAACAGGGCAAGACCGTGCTGCTGTGCTCGCATTACCTGGCCGAGGTCGAGGCGCTGTGCGACTCGGTTGGCATCCTGCGGCGCGGCGAGCTGATCCTGAGCGGAACCGTCAGCGATCTGCTGCACTCGCAAGACGTAGTTGAGATCGTACTCGCCGGCCACCAGTCGGCAAGCGATATCGCGGCGCGCCTGCTAAGCGCGGAACAGGTCATAGAAGCGCACGGCAACCTGCTGCGTATCCCCGGCAAGGCGCAGGCCACAGTCCTGGCCGCCCTCGTAGAGGCCGGGATCGCCATCACGTCGCTCAACCCGCTGAGCCAGACGCTGGAGGAGGTGTACGTGCAGACGACGCGCGCCGCCGACGAAGCCTCGTCCGCCAGAACCGTGGCCGCCGGCAAGGTCGGCACAGCCACACAAGGAGAGCAAGCATGAGCATCAGTCGCCGGGAACAAACGCTCCCCTCGCCGAACTTCTCGCTGTCGTTGAAGGAGTTCTGGCGCCTGCCAAGTCTCACCGTTGCCCGTTTCACGCTGCGTAGCTATATTCGCAGTGGCTGGATTATCGGGGATATCGCCTGCGTCTGGCTGCTCTACGCGGCATTCTTCCTGGAATTTGGCGGGAACGTGGCCTATTTCTATAGCACGGCAGGCCAGGGACTGGCCGCCATCGCTATTCTGGGCACCATCGTGATGGGGCAGCGCGCACTGAACGCGCGTGTGTACCTGCCGTTAGCGCGGCTGACCTCGCGCGGCTCCTACATTCGCGGTCTGATGCTGGCAACGGGAGTGCTGCGCATACCGCTCTTTCTGCTGCTACTACTGTTGGCGATGCTCTATCATGGGCATACAGCCAGGCTCTGCACGCCGGTATGCATCGAGGGGGCCACGCTCGGCAGCATGCTGCCGGGAGCGCTGGGGCTGCTGGCGAACTGTATCGTGATCTCGACCCTGGTGATCGCCTTCTCCGCGCCCATCGCGAGCCGCTTCGCGCGCATCATGCTGCTGGCTTGGATCGCGGCCATACTCTACTCCAACACCAGTCTTGGTCCCGTGGCCGCTATGCTGGGCGTGACGCGCCTCCCATTGATCCCCCTGGCGACATCCTACGCGCTTGGCACCGCCGCTGTGCTGGATTGGCCGGCTCTCCTGGCACTGCTGACGGAGGTCGCGTATGTCAGCGGACTGGCACTGCTGGCACAGTACTGGATGGCGAGGCGCGACCTGCTGTTACAATAGATACATATTTTGCATAGAGGTATGCTTATGGAGACCCCTATTGAGCGCGCAGGGACACGACACATGCGCAGGAGCGCGCGAACCACCCTGGTCAGCATATCGACGGAGACGCCCGGCGAGCTTGAAATCACCCAGCCAACGCTGCCAATGATGAGCATCGAGCCAAAGGTGACGCCTGCCAGAAAAGCCGCCGGAGGGCTGTTTTTCGATTGGATGATAGTGATCACGTCGGCCTGGTTGACAGGTGGACTCTTTCTGGATGGCTGGGCGCATGCCCACATTCCTCGCCTGGAGACGTTCTTCACACCCTGGCACGCTGTCCTCTATTCGGGCTTTCTGGCGGTCGCGCTGTGTCATATCGTGGCACTGGTGGCGTATCACCGGTGGGGGCGCGCGTGGCGGCAAGCCATGCCTACAGGCTATGGCCTCTCGCTACTGGGCATCGGTATCTTCGCGCTGGGCGGCAGCGGAGATCTGACCTGGCACCTGCTCTTCGGCATCGAGAAAGGCGTCTCAGCGTTGCTGAGTCCAACGCACCTGATCCTGGCGCTGGGCGGCACATTGATCGTCCAGGGCCCATTCCGCGCTGCCTGGGCGCGCACCAGTCACACGTCGAGGCCCCGTCTGCCCGCGCTGCTGCCGATGATCCTCTCGCAGGCTATGCTCCTCTCCGTATTTGCGTTCTTTAGCCAGTTTATGCACCCCTTTGTCTACGTCTGGTCCGTGGTTCCCGCGTCTGCGGTACCATCGTTCTACAGCCAGGCGTTAGGCGTCGCCAGCATCGAGCTGCAAACGACGCTGATGATGGGTATCATCCTGCTGATGCTACGGCGCTGGCGACTGCCATTTGGGGCGCTCACGCTCGTCCTGACCATCAGCCTCTCCCTGATGACTATCATCAGCGACCACTACTGGCTGATCCCTGTGGCGCTGCTAGCCGGCCTAGCCGCCGATCTGCTAGTATGGTGGCTGGAACCATCCACGACGCGCGTGCTTGAGCTGCGTATCTTTGCCTTCACCGTCCCTGTGATCCTGTTTATGCTGTATTTCCTGGCCGCGGATCTCCTCTGGGGCATTGTGTGGGTCATCCACTTGACATTGGGTTCCGTGGTCATGGCCGGCATCGTGGGCCTGCTGCTGAGCTATGCGTTTGTGCATCCACATATAGCTATCGATGAGTAGAGGCGCGTTTGATAAGCCCGTATTGCCAAAGAAGATGAGGTGCAACGCAGGCCTGCCAACCTCGCTTATCATTTCCATGGAAGAAGATAAACAGCCGCGCCGCGCACAGACGGCGCAATCCGCGAGAATGTGTGAGGAGACGTTTCATGTTCACCCTGCGCCGTTACAGGCCTGCCGATCTGGAGGCCGTCGAATATTTGCATGTGTACGCCATTCAGCAGGCCGGAGCCTACCTGGGGCGGGGTCCCTGGGACGATGATGTCTATGCGATCGAAGAGGCATATTTCAGCAACCAGGGAGAATTTTTGATCGGCGAATGGGCTGGCGTTTTCGTCGCTATGGGAGCTTTTCGCCGCACAAGCCTGGAACGCGCCGAGATTAAACGCATGCGCGTCCATCCCGACTACCAGGGACGTGGCTTCGGCCAGATGATTCTCAGCGAACTCGAAACCCGCGCTCGCGCTATGGGCTATAAGACGCTGCATCTGGATACCTCAGTTTTGCAAGTGCCCGCCCAGAAGCTCTACGAGAAAAACGGCTTTCGCGAAGTAGGCAGAGATAGGTATCGTAATCTCGAAGTAATTTTGTATGAGAAGCAATTGGGATAGGGCCACGATTTCAGCATCATGCCCCTTGTACATGAAGAAATCTGGTGGTATCCTTGAAGCGCAACCATCGTAATCAAGTTAGCACAGAAGCGAGGGAAATAGTCAATGGCAGATATCCTGTACACAACCGGTGAAGCCCCGCTTGCCGTTAGCGAGCAGCCTTTGTTAGAGGCAGACGAGCAGGCGCCGATAGCAGGCGAGCTTGACGCGCAGGAGCCAGCTATGGAGGACGCGCTGCTCGAAGAGGAGATCGAGGAAGAGCTGATTATCGAAGACTTTAGCATTGATGGTATCTGCGGAGTCTACTAGCGCGCGTTTTAGAGAGCGCGTGGTATTGGTTACTGGCGCGGCGCGGGGCATGGGTCGCACGCACGCGCTGGCTTTCGCGCGTGAAGGGGCGCGGCTGGTGATATGCGACACCTGCCGGCAGTACCGCAGCGTGCCCTACCCGCTGGCCCAAGCGGAGGAACTGGCGGCGCTCGCTGCTGAGATCGAGCGCATGGGTCGCCCGGTGATCGCCGCGCGCACAGATGTGACAGACCTGGCCGGGATGCAGGAACTGGCGGCACGGGCACAGCGCGAATTTGGCCCCATTGATATCGTGGTCGCCAACGCCGGCCTCTACTCGTTTGCCACAAGTTGGGAGATGAGCGAAGAGCAATGGGACGAGACCGTCAATGTTGATCTGAAGGGCGTGTGGATCACCTGCAAGGTCTGCATCCCGCAGATGCTTGCGCGACGCAGCGGCAAGATCATCTGCATCGCCTCAACAGCGGGCAGCAAGGGCATGGCGAACCTGGCGCACTATGTCGCCGCCAAGCATGGCGTGTTGGGCCTCGTCAAAACGCTGGCCATCGAACTGGCCCCCTACAACATCAACGTCAACGCCGTCTGCCCCACCAGCGTCGATACTACCATGTGTCGCAACCAGGCACTCTATGATGTATTCGCGGGCGGCCCCGGTCCCCAGGCCACATATGAGCATATGCTGGAACTGATGAACCAGATGAACCTCTTCCCCGACCGCGACCTGCTGCCGCCCGAAGCGGTCAGCGCGGCCGTGCTGTGGCTGGCATCGGAGGAGGCGCGCCACATGACGGGCTGCGCACTGCCGGTGGATGCCGGGTACCTGACGCGCTAATATCACTCCTGGCGATAGGTAAAAACGGCGATCTCAAAGCCGCCGGTCGCGCGGAAGACGCCTTGCAGGGCGAAGCCGGCCCGCGTGTAGAAGGCGCGCAGAGTGTCGTTTCCGGCCCAGCAGTCGAGGACAATGCAAGATGGCTGCTTGTGGGACGCGACGTACGCTCTGATACCATCAAGCAATGTGTAGCCAAGGCCATGACCCTGCTTGGCAGGCTCGATCATCAGCTTTTCCAGGAACCAGTACGCCAGGTGGGGATCGCTGAGCCCCCAGCGCGCCAGGCGCGGCGAACTCGCGGGCGTGGTAGGCGCGACGAAGACGCTACCCAGGCGGCGCGCTGCTGCTTCCAGGATATGCGCGCTACCTGCGCTTACATGAGCGGCGACCATAGCGCGCGCGATGGGGCCAATCTTCTGTAAACTGCCCAACGCGGTGAGCTTCTCCTGCACGCGGCGCGAGAGGTCCACGATGTAATCGATATCGCCGGCTTCGGCCTGGCAGACACGCATGCTACACACTCCATTCCTTCTCGAAGACGACGGCGCGTTTGAGGTCGTTCTCGTCCTGCGTATAGGTATAGCGCTCTCGCAACAAGCCGCTGAGCAGCTTTGCGCAGCGCGAGGCGCTGTGCGGGTCGGGCGGGTTCAGGCCCAGGGCATCTTGACAGGCGTCGATGGCCCTGGTAAGGTCGGTAGGCTCCTTCGTCCTTTCGTAACGATCTACCAGCGTAGTCGCCAGGTTAAAGTACGTCGGGATCTTTGCGGATGCATCGGCTAGAGGCAGAGCGATGGCCTCCTCATAGGCTGCTATCGCGCGATCGATGTCGGCGGAGTCGCCAACGCTGGTATAGCGGACATGGAGCATATTCCCCAGGTTGTTCAGGCTGGAAGAGCGCTGTTCAGGACTGGCAGCAGACAGCGCGACCGCCCGCTCCATACATTGAATGGCCTGCTCCAGGTCCGCGCTCTCATGGGTATGCTCGTACCGCTGGCTTAACCCGTAGCTATAGAAGCTGAGTAGATCAACGAGGCCAGGAGCATCCTGAGGACTGGCATTTACCGCCTCCTCGCAAAATTGGATGAACTTTTCAAGGTCAGCGCGGTCCTGAGTACGCTTGTAATACGCCACCATGATATCACCAACATTATTCAGAAGTGTGCGCATTTCAGGCGCGGCAGGCGCACCAATCCGAGCTGCGCGCTGCCAGGCCTCGCTGGCTCCCCGCAGGTCTGCCAGGTCATCGGTATATGTAAAGCGCTCCCGCAATGTATAGCCCAGCAATTCCAGGCTGGGAAACAGGTACGGGGAGTCAGGCGGGCAGATTTCAGTGGCCTCTGATAGATGCGCAAGGGCCTGCTCAAGCGGCTCGCGTTCCCCTGCCAGGCGATAGAGTTCTTTGCAGCCCTGGCTCAGATAATAGAGATAGCGCGGACGGTGGGTAGGATCGTGAGCGGTCAGGCTCAGCGCCTGCTCACAGAGCTGATTACTGCGCTGTACATCTTGCACATCGTGCGACTGATTATAGCGCCGTCCCTGCAACTCAATGAGGGTATTGAGCATGTAAAGCAGGTTGTTCTCAATGGCGGGCAGTTCAGGGTCGCCCTGGGGCAGTTGCTGGTAGGCTTCCTGGCGCAATTGCAAGGCCCGCTCCAGGTCTTCCACGCGCTGCGTCTGTCGAAAACGCAGGAAGTACAGGCGCCCCCCATTGAGCAGAGCGGGCAAGCGTATTTGTAAGGCCTGGGGACGATAGGACGAATCGCGCAAATAGCGGTCCCAGGCCGAGAGAATCTGTTCCCACGTGGCAATGTGGATATCCAATGGAGAATCAGAGGCCAGTGAGTCTGGTGTGGTATGTATAGCCTCCTTGAAGAGGCGGAACTCTTCGGGCATCTCGCCAGCCGGCGATGGTTCCTGCTCTGGATCACGCGTCTCGCTCAAGTCGTTGCTCCTTACATCTATGGTATTCCAATTACCCACAGGGAATCCTACTCTGCCAATAGCATTCTGGCAAGAGGCAAGTACCTGTGGGAATGCCCGTCACTCCCTTGACATTCACATATCTTTATGCTATATATCTTATAGATACGTATCTGGGAGATGTATATGCGTAGAGAGAACAAAAGTCGTTATGCAGTGCTTGGGATGCTCAGTCTTGGTCCGATGTCTGGATACGAAATCAAGAAAAGGATTGAGGGCAGCACCAGTAACTTTTGGAACGAGAGTTACGGGCAGATTTACCCCATCCTGAAACAATTAATCGAAGACGGCATGGCTGTCAGTAACACCCAGAAGCAAGAGGGGAAACCTGAACGGTACGTTTATACACTGACGAACCAGGGGTGGGAGACGCTGCGTCACTGGCTGACAGAGACGACCGAGTATCCCATCCAGCGCAACGAACTGCTGCTCAAGTTGTTCTTTGGGCGTCAGGCCCCTATTCAGGTAAACATTGAGCACATACAAAAGTTCCGTGCATTACAGGTACAGCTTCTTGAGAAATATGCCGCCATTGAAGCGCACTTGAAAGACTGTATCGATGATCCCAACCAGACCTACTCGCTTATTACCTTGAACTATGGACAGCACGCGTGCAGGGCGCTCCTGACCTGGTGCGATGAAACTATCGCCATCTTACATGCGGAAAAAGAACGGACCATATGACCCTGTTCTTGCCATTTAACGGAGCCTTTTTTGCCGTCTTCTACAAGGCGGTGCGTTCCTATGGCGTCCCTGAGGTGCTGGTCTCGGACAATGGCAGTGTGTTCATCTCCCATGTAACCCGTCGTGTGTGCGAACAGCTTGGGATCGAAAAGAAGGAAAGATGCATCTTGTCTTTGAAGATCAAACGTTTTCGTTTGAACTCTTACGAACCGTCAGCTATGCTCCTTATGGAGGGGCTGATATCGGGGAATGTCTTGCCACGGCCTCTCATATCCGGCAAGGGGATTTCGAGAGCTGGTATGAGCAATGGAGCATAATGGCCAGGCGAGTCCACACTTTGGCAGACTCAGCACTCCAGCAGGGAAAGCGAGTCAGCGCACGAGAGTCCTATCTCCGAGCCTCCAACTATTATCGAACAGCGGAGTTCTTCCTCCATGGCGATCCGCACGATCCCCGTATCCTCGCCACCTGGGGCACCAGTAGAACGACCTTCCGTCAGGCTGTCAAACTGATGGACACCCCGGTGGAACAGGTTCTCATTCCCTATGAGGGAACCTTTCTGCCAGGGTATTACTACCAGCCAGACGATTCCCACCAGCCACGTCCTACCCTGATTGTCCACGGCGGTTACGATTCGACTGGGGAAGAATTGTATTTCATGATCGCTGCCGCAGCTATCCAACGAGGCTATACGTGCCTCACCTTTGAAGGACCCGGCCAAGGCGCTCTCATCCGCGAACAGCATCTGCCGTTGCGCCCGGATTGGGAGCAGGTGGTGACGCCTGTGGTCGAATTTCTGTTGAGGAGGCCTGAAGTGGATCCGGCTCGCATCGCACTTATGGGCATCAGTCTGGGCGGCTATTTAGCTCCGCGCGCCGCCGCCTTTGAACATAGGTTGGCGGCCCTGATCGCTGATGACGGTCTCTACAGCTTCCAGTTCAGCGAAAAGGCACGCGCCATCACCAAGGTAGCCGCCCTGTTCGGACGCGCTCTCGCACACTCTATGCTCAAGCAGGTGATGCAGCGTAACACCGGGATACGCTGGGCCATCGAGAATGGGATGTTTACCTTTCAAGTGGACTCCATCTGGGACCTGATCGAGGCAACGGAGTCCTGGTCACTGGAAGGAGTTGTCCAAGGGATCACATGTCCCACCCTGGTGTGTGAAGCAGAGGGCGATCATTTCTTTGTCGAGCAGCCCAAGATGCTCTATGAGGCACTGACGTGTCCGAAAACCTTGCTGCGCTTTACCGCAGAGGACGGAGCCGAGGAGCATTGTCAGTTGGGAGCGTTGTTGCTCTTCAATCACCGAGTTTTCGAGTGGTTGGACACCAGGCTTGTTGTAGATGAAAGAGATTCCCCCTTGACAGGCGCTCATCTATAGGGTACACTATTCTTACTTGACAGATAGCAAATTAGATGTTGATTGTACGGTTATTGTCAAGCCAAAAAACTGGCGAATGGAGGTGACCTATGAAGCTTGCAGAGGCGCTTGTATTGCGCGCAGACATTCAGAAGCGGCTGGCGCAGATGCGTGGGCGGCTCCAGCAGAGCGCGCTGGTTCAGGAGGACGAGCAGCCGCCTGAGAATCCTGTCGAATTGCTGGCCGAGTTGGAGCAGTTGCTGGGCCAGTTGGGGACGATGATCGCGCGCGTCAACCGCACCAATCTCCAGACGCAACTGCCCGACGGCACGACTCTCACTGATGCGCTGGCGCGGCGTGATGTGCTCGACATGCGTTATAGCATGATCAGTGATCTAGCCAACACCGCGGCCAACCGTATCGAGCGCTACGGACGTTCGGAGATTCGCAAGATCGCCACCGTCGATGTGGCAGCCCTCCGTCGCCAGTTGGACGAGATCGCGCGCCAGCGCCGCGAACTCGATACCGCCATCCAGGCCACGAACTGGAACGTTGACCTGATCGAGTAGGCCAGGCGCAGGCCGACCAGCAGGGCGCAGGCTAGCAGCGCCCCTACACGAAAAGAAGAGCGCGAGTTGGTAGCCGGGATAGGGATAGTGGCGAACACCAGGGCGGCAACAGCCCGGAAGTTGCAACAACTGACTTTTAATCAGTTTCAGGACCAGGGGCGGTCATAACCTCATTGTAACGCCTTGCATTGTTACAGGCGCACAGTGTATTGGGCATCGCGTACTACCAGGTGTTGAACTATAACTACCCGGTGAGGGCGGGACAGGGGACGCTCGCGCTCCCAAGTAAAGAGGGAAGGGAGGGACGAAATAAGAGCGCGCTCTTATTT
>JALYVR010000741.1 GCA_030853145.1 Chloroflexota bacterium
CGCTCGTTTTCCCACCATTTCGGCCATTTGCGCTCGCTACGGGCTAAATCTCGCCACTGATCTCCTACCAATCGCCCCCGCCGCACACTATTGCATGGGCGGTGTCATGGTCGATACCAGCGGTCGCACCACCCTACTGGGATTGTTTGCCGTTGGCGAGGTCGCCTGTACCGGTGTGCATGGCGCGAATCGACTGGCGAGCAACTCCTTGCTAGAAGGCTTAGTCTTTGGACTGCGCGTTGCTGATGTGTTGAGCCATACTGTTGTTTCGATCGCTCCATCCACCTCTAAACATACAATTCATGTACCTTTCCAGGAAAAAAATGATGCCTCCATTGATCTCACCTCGTTCGCTTATGAAGATACTGCCCAGGTACGCCGCGAAGTGCGCAGCATCATGTGGCAATACGTCTCGCTCTGCCGTGATGAGTCAGGCTTGTTAGAGGCTCAGAAGCGCATTGCCGCGTTGCGACAGGCAATGCTTGCCCTGGCAAATGGAAATGAGGCGCACACAGCCGATACCCCCTATTGGCAAGAGACTATGAACATGTTGCAGGTCGCTGCACTGGTCATTGCCGCTGCCCTGCAACGTCACGAGAGCCGTGGTAGCCATTGGCGGCGCGACTTTGAGCAACTAGATGAATCCTTAACTGGTTGCCATTATGTCCTTAGTCAGGCAATGTCCACAGAAAGAGTGGCACCCCAATCCCAGGAGATCATTGCGTATGCATAAACCATCTTTAGATTTGCTAAAACGCGCCTTGGAGGAAGACGGCGCGGATTACGATATCACCACGCTCAGCACTGTACCGGAGCAACAGCAAGCCCAGGCCAGCATCCTCACGCGAGAGGCTGGAGTGATCGCCGGTCTGGCTGTTGCCGGTGAAACCTTCCGTTTGCTGGATGAGCGCGTTATCTTCGATATGCTGGTAGAGGATGGCGCGACGGTGCAGCCGGGGCAGACTCTAGCTCGTTTGCATGGCCCCGCCCGTTCAATATTGAGTGCCGAACGCGTTGCCCTCAATTTCCTGGGCCATCTTTCCGGTATCGCCACCATTACTGCCCACTGTGTTCGCGCTATCGAAGGCACGACTACGCGTATCCTTGATACCCGCAAGACAACTCCCGGCCTGCGCAGTCTTGAAAAAGATGCTGTGCTACTGGGCGGAGGCCACAATCATCGCTATGGCCTGAGCGACGGTGTACTGATTAAAGATAACCATATCAAAGCCGCCGGAGGCATTGTCCAGGCCGTTAGCGCGGCCCGCCTCACCGCCCAACATCTCCTCAAGATCGAGATCGAATGTGAAACGCTTGCCGAGGTGCGACAAGCCTTGCAAGCCGGTGCCGATGTCATCCTGCTGGACAATATGGAACCAGCCACCATGCATGAGGCAGTTGAAATTGTGCGTCATGAAGCTCCACGTGTGTTACTAGAAGCTTCTGGCAACATCGGCACGAACCCTGAACGTTTAGCGGCAGTGGCTGCTACCGGCGTAGATTTTATCTCGCTCGGTGCAATCACTCATTCCGCTCCCAACTTTGATATATCGCTAGAGTTTGCTTGATACCGATATCCATTCAAGGAGGAAACCTATGGCTCTACAATCCGTCTGTGCGGAAAGCAAGGAAGAGCGTATCTTACCGCTTGTTAACCTGCAAACACGCACTTCACATACATCTCACGATCGTTCAACCCGTATCGATAACGTCCCTCTGCTCTATGCTGAAATGTCAGGCGAGGAACTCGATGCCCGTATCGCTGCGGCGCGAGCTAAGCTGGGCGAACGTCTAGTAATTTTAGGCCATCATTACCAGCGAGACGAGATCATCAAGTATGCCGATTATCGTGGCGATTCGTTCAAACTGGCGCAGTTGGCGGCGGCTCGTCCCCAGGCCGACTATATCGTCTTCTGTGGCGTCCATTTTATGGCCGAAAGTGCTGATATCCTCAGTGCGCCTCACCAGCGCGTCATTCTGCCCAATCCCGCTGCTGGCTGTTCCATGGCCGACATGGCGAACATTGCCGAAGTCGAGGAATGCTGGCAGATGCTCCACGAGACATTGGGCGAAGCTGCTGGTATCATCCCCGTCACCTATATGAACTCTGCTGCCGATCTCAAGGCGTTTTGTGGACGTAATGGTGGCATCGTCTGCACCTCGTCCAACGCCCCGGCGGTGATCCAATGGGCCTTCACCCACGGCCAGCGCGTTCTCTTCTTCCCTGATGAGCATCTTGGGCGCAATACCGCCCTCAAGTATGGCATTCCTGAAGAACAAATGGCGGTCTGGAATCCCAAGAATCCAATGGCAACCGATGACGCCGAGGAAGAACTGGAACGCTCAAAGATTATTCTATGGAAAGGCTACTGCACGACCCACATGCGTTTCAATGTGCAGCAGATCGCGAAGGCCCGCGCCGACTATCCCGGAATTAAAGTCTTGGTCCATCCAGAATGTCGCCGCGAAGTCGTTGCCGCCGCCGACCTCTACGGCTCAACCGAGTATATTATTCAGCAGATTGAGCAAGCAGCCGCCGGTAGTCAGTGGGCCGTCGCTACCGAGATCAATCTGGTGCATCGCCTGGCGCAGGAGCATCCCGATCAGTTCATCTTCTGCCTCGATCCCATCGTCTGTCCCTGTTCCACCATGTACCGTATCCACCCGGCCTACCTGGCCTGGGTTCTGGAAGGTCTCCTCGAAGACAAGGTCATCAATCAGGTCAGCGTCAATGGCGAAACCTCCCATTGGGCCAGGGTTGCGTTGGAGCGCATGTTGGCTCTATAGGCCAATTCATACCAGGAAGTAAGCTTTTTAAGAGAACAACGAACGTAGCTAGAATGGCGAGGTTTACATGTACTGTGCCATTC
>JALYVR010000742.1 GCA_030853145.1 Chloroflexota bacterium
AGGTCGATACGATGCAGTCTCCATCTTGAACATATCGGGGCGCCGCCTCGGCGTCCCGACATATCTGGATACTGCTTTAGCTTTCGCTGGTGGTGGATGACTCTTTGTCGGAATCGCTCTGTTTTGCGTGCGAGCGGCGTGAGCCTCTCCCGCGCCTGGGTGTATCTGTGCTGGTCTCTTCTTCCTCGCTGGTGGTAGCTGACTCGGCCGGTTCGCTGCTCTGCTCTTCCTCGCTTGCATTCTGGGTTTCAGATGATGCACCCGTGTTCGGCGAAGTAAGCCTTTCGCCGCTCTGTGCTGCTTCCGTTGACTGCGATGCATCGGAGACATCGACGCGGCCCTCGGCTGGCGGCTCGGATTCCGCCTGGTTGGTAGGAGTGGGCATAGATGTGGCGGCGTTGCTATTGTCTGTGGACGCCTCTTCCTGGCTGCCCTGATCGGTAGCCCAGCTCCCCTGGGTTGCTGCTTCTGGCTGTTCTTGCTGCTGATCGGAGCTGCTATCTGACGCCTGCTCCCCATCACCGGTTGTATGCTGGCGCTGTATCCCGGCCAGCCTCTCCTCCAGAGTGCTCAAGCGCGTTTTCCGGGTTTCGAGCCTGTTGTGGGTTTTAGTAAGCCGCTTTTCAGTCTTGCGAATGGCTTTCCTGGCTCGCGCTACTCTGAGCATCGCTCTGGCCTCGCGTCTGGCCTGCTTCTTACGCTGCTTTTTCGTCTTTACGGGAGTGGGGGTGGATATCTCGTTGCCAACTGTTGTCATAGCCTTTACCTCGTGTTGTACATAATTAATTGCAGCAGTGTGCCGCAGATGCCGAAGATATGTGTCTGACCTGAACACGAGCGAGCGGTGATTTTTGTCTCACCTGTGCCGGGTAATATATTGGATTATCCACTATCCTGGAGGATATGTCAAAAGTTCTGTCACCGACTGCTTGTGGCGCGTAGCTTCGCGATCCCAAGCATGCATATGGCATGTCCGAGGGTTGCTGGGCTTGAGATCGCCTTCCACTTGTGTTACAGTTTCACTCTAGTAAGAAAAAGGGACGGATGCATGCGACTCAACGATACAACCGATTACCAGCGCTGTTTTGTGTGTGGGCAGCGCAACCCGTACGGCCTGCGCCTGGTGTTCCGGCGCGAGGAGGATACTATCGCGGCCGACTTTCAGCCGCACGAGGAGCACCAGGGGTTTCCTGGCGTTATTCATGGAGGCATTGTGGCCGCTGTGCTGGATGAGGCATTGGGGCGCACCTCCCTGCTCGGCGAGCACCCGCAGTGGACGATGACGGGTCGCCTGGAGGTGCGCTACCGTCGCTATGTGCCGTATGGGCCGCTCTTGCGCGTACGCGCTTCGCTCGGCAAGGAGCGCCGCAGTATGTTCCAGGCCTCCGGTGTGATCAGCCTGGCTGGCGATGAGCAGGCAGTGCTGGCGGAGGCCCAGGGCACATTCATAGCACTTCCAACAAGCACGGTAGATGCGATTATGCAGGACTACCCCGGCTTGCGCGATTTCTTCGAAGGCGAAGATATATAAATGACCCTCTATTGCAAGCAAGAGGCATACGGGCGCCAGAGGGGTAGGGGCGCCCCTACCCGTCAGCGTATTTCCGGCGGCACTGGTTGTTCAGAGGGTTCGGGTGGAGTGATGATCAGCGGCTGGCCCTGTGGGGGGGGCTGATCAGGTGCCGGGGTGATACCCGTTTCCTGCAAGATGGCACGTAGTTGGTTTGCGTCGATGGTCTCGTTGCGGCGCAACTCCTGCGCGATCCGATCGAGCGTCGTCCGGTTGGTCTGTAAGAGGTCGGCGGCGCGCGCGTAGGCGGACCTCACGATATGCTCCACCTCTTCATCGATCACTTCGGCGGTTGTCTCGCTATAGTCATATTGCTGCCCCGTTTCGGCCGCGCCGGAGAATGGGCTGGCCCGCTCGCTAAACGAGATCGTGCCCACGCGCTCGCTCATGCCCCAACGGGTCACCATCTGGCGGGCCAGCGCCGTGACGCGTTGGAGATCGTTCTCGGCGCCCGTGGTAATGCTTCCGAACACCACCTCTTCGGCGGCGCGCCCGCCCATCGCCATCGTGATCTGCGCCAGCAAGTATTCTTTCGAGTAATTGTAGCGGTCATCCAGCGGCGTAGACATCGTAACGCCGAGAGCCTGGCCGCGCGGCACGATGGTGACCTTGGTGATCGGGTCGGTAAATGGCGAAAGGAGAGCCACCAGGGCATGGCCACCTTCGTGGTAGGCCGTGATGCTCAAGTCCTGGTCACTGAGTACTAGCGGGCGTTCCGCGCCTAGAAGGATTTTATCCAGGGCATCGTCGAAGCAGCGCTGGTCCACGGCATCCAGATTGCGGCGCGCCGCCAGCAGGGCGGCTTCGTTCGCCAGGTTCGCCAGGTCCGCGCCCACCATGCCGGGAGTAGAGCGCGCGACTGCCGCCAGATTGACATCTGGGGACAGGGGCAGATCGCGCGTGTGGATCTTCAAGATGGCCAGGCGGCCGTTCCAGTCGGGGCGATCCACCGTCACACGGCGGTCGAAGCGGCCCGGACGTAGCAGGGCCTGGTCGAGACCATCGGGGCGGTTCGTGGCGGCGATGATGACCACGGCCTGGGCCGTATCGAAGCCATCCATCTCCACCAGCAACTGGTTGAGCGTCTGCTCGCGCTCGTCGTTGGTGTTGATGCTGGAGCCGCGCTGCCGGCCCACCGCGTCGATTTCGTCGATGAAGATGATGCTTGGGGCAGCTTTTTTGGCCTGGTCGAAGAGGTCGCGCACACGACTGGCGCCGACGCCGACCAGCACCTCAACAAACTCGGAGCCGCTAATCGAGAAGAAAGGCACGGCCGCTTCACCAGCGACAGCACGCGCG
>JALYVR010000743.1 GCA_030853145.1 Chloroflexota bacterium
ATCCTGAGCAGCCTGCAGTTGATGCAGCCTGCCATGTTCGCCATCTCGCCAGTACCAGCTATGGCGAACGCAGAGGGCTACCAGGAGGCGCTCAATCGCGTCGTCCAGGGTGCGCTGGCGACCGGACACGTTGTTATCGTTGGTCGCGGGGGCCAGGTCTTGCTTCATGATCACCGCGATGTGCTTCATGCGCGCGTCGTTGCGCCGCTTGAGCAGCGTATCGTCTACGTAATGCGCCGCGAAGGGGTCACGCATGAGGAGGCGAGCGATCGTCTACAGGTCAAGGATCAGGACCGCCACCGCTATATGCAGAACGTCCATCGCCAGCGCCCCGACGACCCTCACCTGTACGATCTCATCCTCAACACTGGCATTCTTTCCCTGGACCAGACGGTTGACCTGATCGTCCTCGCGCTGCAGGCCAAGGCCAGCCGCCTCGCGATCCCTACCGAGGAACTGGGTCCTGGCGCGGGTCTTATGCGTTACACGAAACGACCTGGAGACCTGCATCTACCAGCGAGTATCGACAGGCCGCCCGACCGCTGATAAACTACAGTAGGGAGGGGCCTTGCGTCCCTCCAGTTTCCCAGCAGGAGAGCCGTGGGCCGGAGGGACGCAAGGCTCCTCCCTACTGTAGAGGTAGCATAAAAACGCTTAGTCTCGTCCTACCGCGCCACTTAGTATATCATCGATCTGGCCAAGCAGGTCGTCCGAGAGGGTGATCTCGCTGGCCTTGACGTTCTCCTCCACCTGCTGGGGGCGCGAGGCACCGATGATGACGGAGGTGACGTTTGGCTGGCGCAGAACCCAGGCCAGGGACATCTGGGCCAGCGTGTAGCCAGACTGCTCGGCCAAATCCTTGAGCTGCTGGACGGCGGCCAGAATCTCGTCGCTCAACAGGCGTTTCATGAACATGTTGATGTCCTCGTTGGCGGCGCGCGTGCCCTGCTCCGGCTGCTGGCCGGGCTTGTACTTGCCGGTCAGGATGCCCTGGGCGAGCGGCGAGAAGACGACCTGCCCGATGCCCTCGCGCTCGCATAGCGGGATGATGTCCTTCTCGATGGTGCGCGTGAGCATATTGTAAAGCGGCTGATTTGAGCTGATTCTGTCCAGATTGAGCTCGCGCGCAGTCGCCACGGCGTCGTGAATCTGAACCGCCGACCACTCCGAGACGCCGGTGTAGAGTACCTTGCCCTGCGTGACGAGATCGTCGAGGGCGCGCAGCGTCTCCTCCAGCGGCGTCTCTGGATCATAGCGATGGCACTGATAGAGGTCGATATAGTCAGTGCCCAGGCGGCGCAGGCTGGCGTGGCACTGCTCCATAATGTGCTTGCGCGAGAGGCCGCGATCGTTCGGGCCATCCTCGAAGGGGAAAAAGACCTTTGTCGCCAGCACGTACGAGCTGCGCTGGTACTCCTTCAGGGCGCGTCCCAGCACCTCTTCGGCGGCTCCGTGAAAGTAGACATCGGCGGTATCAAAGAAGTTGACCCCTAGCTCGTACGCCTTGTGAATGCACTGCGCGGCCAGGTCCTGCTCGACCGATTGTCCATAGGTCAGCCAACTCCCCAGGCCAACCGTGCTCAGGCGCACACCGGCGCGTCCCAGATGTCGATATTGCATAAGTTCTACCCTTCTCTTTAAAATAGCGCCACGTTTGCTGGATAGGCCTGGCAAGCGCGACAATAGCTCATTGCTCCTGGCGAAAGTGTAGCATGTGGCAAACGAAGATGTCAAAGTGAGCCTGATGGTATCTTTGCCTGCTCCTTTGGTGCGATATAGCGCTCGGCATGGCCCAGCGGCGTGAAGGCGAAGCACAGGGGAATGAGCATCACCATGATGCCAATGCCCGCGTAGACCAGCGCCACATTGTTCGTCTCGCTGATGATGAGCCCGCCGAGGAACGCGCCCAGCGGAATGGCCGACCACGCGATGACGCTGGCAATGCTGACGACGCGCCCCAGCAGATGGTTGGGCACGATCGCCTGCCGCAGGCTGCCGGTGTTGATATTGAAGAGGATGCCCAGCCCCTGCGCGAGCGCCTCGAAGAGCAGCGCCAGCCAGTACAGGCGGGTGAAGGAGAGCGCCAGGATGAAGAAGCCATCGAGCAGCAGCGCGCCGAGCGCTACCCTACTGAACGACCAGCGCCTGCGCAATGGACCAGCCAATAGAGCGAGCGCGACGATACCGACGCTCCCCGCCGTGTAGAGAAAACCGACCTGCGAGTCGTTGGCCTGCAGGCGCTCCCTGGCGAAGAGGACGAGCTGGGCGCTCTGCGTCGCCGCGACGAAGTTCACCAGCGCCATCATCAGCGAAATGTTGCGCAACACAGGATGCCCCCAGACGTAGCGCAGCCCCTCCGCAACATCGCGGAGAATATGCCTGCGTGGCTCGTCGCTCCTTCCATTGAAGCTAATGCTAACGAGCGCGATGGAGAACGCGGAAAGCAGGAAGGAGCACGCGTCGAGCAGCAGCAGAGAGGCGAGCGGCACAAAGGCGACCAGGATGCCCGCTAAAACCGGACCCAGGATGCTGGCCGCCGAGTAGCTGGCCTGGATGCGCCCGTTCGCGCTCACCAGATCGTCCTGCTCGACAAGGCTGGGGATGGCCGCGAACTCGCCCGCCTCGAAACAGATGGTCAGCGTAGAGTGAAGGAAGCCTACGCCGTAGATCCACCAGACGGAGAGCTGGCCTAGAAAGGCCATCAGAGGGATGGTCGCGATAACGGCGGCGCGCCCGATATCCATCACGATCATCATGCGTTTGCGATCAATGCGATCAGTCCACGCACCGAGCAGCAGGCCAAAGAGCAGGTAAGGGAGCATGTTCGCCGCCGATGAGATGCCCAGGTTGAGCGCGGACCCGCTG
>JALYVR010000744.1 GCA_030853145.1 Chloroflexota bacterium
GAACCTCTTCTATGGGACTTCAGCGGAGCTACGTACCTTCAGTCATGGCCGGCGCATCGACCAGATACAGGCCGAGGCCATCCCGCTGATTCAACGTATCCGTGCGGCCGGGCGCTATGTGCGCTTCTCGGCCGAGGATGCCTTTCGCAGCGACCTGGTTGATCTGCTGACCATCTTTGATGCCGTCGTTGATGCTGGCGTGCAGCGCATCGGCCTGCCTGACACGGTTGGCATCGCCACACCCGGCCAGGTTGACCAGCTTGTGCGCCTCTGCGTTGAACGCTATCCGCGAGTCGGCATCGAGTTCCATGGCCACAATGATACCGGTTGCGCTATCGCCAATACCGTGGCGGCGCTGGAGGCCGGCGCCGATTGCCTGGATGTGACCGTGATGGGCATCGGCGAACGCAACGGTATTGCCTCGCTCAGTGGTCTGATCGCGCAACTCTATATTCACCACCCGGAACTGTTGGAGGCCTATGATCTCACACAACTGGCCCCGCTTGATCGCTTTGTAGCGGAGTGCCTGGATGTGCCTATCCCCTTTAATATGCCGATCACCGCCCCCGGCGCATTCACGCATAGGGCGGGCGTCCATACCAAGGCCGTACTGCGCAATCCGCGCTCGTACGAGGTGCTCACGCCCGCCGATTTTGGGCTGATGCGCCACATCGATCTGGGATCGCGCTTCACAGGGCGCTATGCCGTTGGCCACCGGGCCGCGCTATTAGGGCTAAGCCTCAGCGGTGACGAGGTTTTTCAGCTTACGCAGGCTCTGAGAGAGCGGGCCGAGCTGGCCTCTCTCAGTCAACATGAAGTCGATGCATTTATTCACACATGGTATCAAGAGAAAGGAAGTGTCACATGGGAACGTTAACTGAGGAGATCTTTCGTTACAAGCTGGGGCGCCCCGTCACGCCGGGAGAGACCGTCGTGGTGGATGTCGACCGCGTGATGAGCCATGATACAACGACGCCCCTGGCGATGCAGGCGTTTCGCAACTTGACGCAACAGCACGGCGGGCGCGTCTTCGATTCGAAGCGCTCGCATCTCGTATTTGACCACATCGTGCCGGCGGCAACCATCGCCGCCGCCGGGCTGCAACGCGATATCCGGGCCTTCGCGCAGGAGCAGGACATCAGCATCTTGCAAGAAGGCATCTGTCACCAGGTGATGCCGGAGCGTGGCTATGTTGTCCCCGGCGACATCATTGTGGGCGCCGATAGCCATACCTGCACCTATGGGGCGCTGGGCGCCTTTGCCACGGGCATGGGCTCGACCGACATCGGCTGTGCCTATGCCACCGGGCGGGCCTGGTTTCGCATCCCGCCAACGATCAATATCCGCTTACTGGGTGAACTTTCCCCCGGTGTGTATGCCAAGGATGTGACTCTGACAATGGTGAGCAAACTGGGCGTCGATGGGGCCAATTATCGCGCCATCGAGTACAGCGGAGAACTGGTCGAGCAGATGTCGGTAAGCGAACGCTTCACCTTCTGCAACATGGCGATTGAGATGGGCGGCAAAGCGGGACTGGTGACCCCCGATGCCACGACCGCGGCCTGGCTACAGGGGCGTGTCGAGCGCGATTACCCCATGCCAGCGCCGCACAATCCGCACTATGAACGCGTGGTAGAGATCGACGTATCGCGGTTGACGCCCCTGATCGCCTGCCCTCCGGATGTCAACAATGTGGTGCCGGTGGAGGCGGTCGAGCATGTGCAGATCGACCAGGTATTCCTGGGCACCTGCACGAATGGGCGCCTTGACGACCTGGCTATCGCCGCGAACATCATGCGCGGCAAGACGCTGCATCCCCAGACCCGCATGGTAGTTGTGCCGGCTTCGCGCGAGGTGTACCTGGAGGCCATGCGCCTGGGCTACCTGGAGACGTTTATTCAGGCCGGTGCATCGGTCGGCACTCCGGGGTGTGGCCCCTGTATCGGCCGGCACTTCGGCGTGCTGGCGCCAGGCGAGCGCGCCCTGACGACGATGAACCGCAACTTTACGGGCCGCATGGGCGACCCCACCGCCGAAATTTACCTGGGCAGCCCGGCTACCGTTGCCGCAACTGCCCTGACCGGACATATTACCGATCCCCGAAATTTCTTATAGCCGTAAGATAACAGGATAAGAAGACAGAGGGAAACAAGCAGTTTCCCTCTGATGAAATCATAGAGAGGGACACACGAACATGGGCCGTATATGGATGCTTGGCGATAATGTAAACACCGACGTAATCATTCCGGGGCGTTACAATGTGACCACAGACCGCGCGCAGTTGGCTCGTTATTGCCTGTGCGAAGTGCTGCCAGAATTCGCGCAGCAGGTGCAGGCGGGGGATGTGGTGCTGGCCGGCCACAACTTTGGCTGTGGCTCATCGCGTGAACATGCGCCCGCCGCTTTGCAGGCCTGCGGCGTGCAGGTGATTATCGCGCGCAGCTTCGCGCGCATCTTCTACCGCAACGCCGTCAATATCGGCCTGCCGGTGCTTGTGTGCGAGGAGGTCGTCGCGGCCAGCGCCGATGGGCAGTATATGGAGGTAGACCTGGCGAGCGGTATTATTCATAACACCACGACCGGGCAGAAGTTTGAGGCCGACCCCTTAGATCCCTTTGTGGCGCGCCTCGTGGAGGCGGGCGGCATCGTTGCCTATATCCGCCAGCAAGGAACACTGCGATGACTGCGGGATTCCTCAGGCAGCAGCCAGCGTTGTCGAAGCGAGCGATCGTCTGCGTGATTGCTGGCGATGACGCGGCCCCCGAAGTCATGCGCCCAACTGTGGAGGTGTTGCGCCTGTTAGCGCCTGATGTGCGCTTTGTGGAGGCCCTCAGTGGAGGCGAGGCGCTGAACCGCTATGGCC
>JALYVR010000745.1 GCA_030853145.1 Chloroflexota bacterium
ATGTACATGGGCTTTCAACGCGGGCGAGGCCAGCCATCGCCCCTACGGATGCCTTGGGCAAGCCTGAACCATTTATGAATGTATATCCGTATCGAAGGAGTTTTTGTGCAATTATCGCGCTTGATTACGAATCTGCCGCCCTACCACTTTGCTGATGCCAAGAAGAAAATCGCCGAGCGCAAAGCGGCGGGCGTTGATGTCATTAGCCTCTCGATGGGCGATCCCGATCTGCCGGCGCCGCACCAGGTGGTGGAGAGCCTGTGTATGGCGCTCGTGGACACCGAAAATCACCGCTACCCGGAGTATCGCGGCCTGCTCGCGCTGCATGAGGCTATCGCGGCCTGGTTCGAGCGCCGCTTCGGGGTGGTCCTGACTCCTGAGCGCGATATCCTGCCGCTGCTGGGCTCAAAAGAGGGACTGGCCTACGTCGGGGCCGCCGTTCTGAACGCGGGTGACGTGGCCCTGGTGCCCGACCCCTATTACACTGTGTACCTCACCGCCGTGACCAGCGTAGGCGCGCAGCCATACCTGCTGCCCCTGCTGGAGCGCAACAACTACCTGCCCGACCTGGAGAGCATTCCCGCTGACGTGCTGGCGAAGGCGCGCCTGCTGTGGCTCAACTATCCCAACAACCCCACGGGGGCCTGCGCGGACTATGGCTTTTTCGAGCGTGCCGTGGCCTTTGCCCGGCGCCATAACCTGGTTATCGTTCACGATATGGCCTACGCCGAGGTCTATTTTGATGACTACCGTCCCGTCAGTATCTTGCAGGTTCCCGGTGCGCGCGAGGTGGCGGTTGAGCTGCATTCCCTCAGTAAGACGTATAATATGGCGGGGTTCCGCGTCGGCATGCTCGTGGGCAATCCTGAACTGGTGGATGCCGTGGGCCGCTTGAAGAGCAATATCGATAGCGGTATCTTCCGGCCCATCCAGTATGCCGCGATTACCGCGCTGCAACTGCCCGCTAGCTGGTTGCAGGAGCGCAACGCGTTCTATCGCCGCCGGCGCGATTTGCTGGTCGATGGCTGTAACGCGCTGGGCATGCGCGCCAGCCGGCCCAAAGCTGGTCTCTATGTGTGGGCCGCCGTTCCCGACGGCTTCACCTCACATGGTTTCGCGGACTGGCTCTTTGACAAAACTGGCGTCTTCATCACCCCTGGATCAAACTTCGGCGACGCGGGCGAGGGCTATGTGCGTATGGCTATCACAGAGCCTGATGTGCGCATTGAGACGGCAGTGCAGCGCATGCAGGCAGCTCTCAATAATACCGCCGCTCTATCGTAGGGACGCGACTGATCGTGTCCGGAATGTTCAATAGAAGAACGGATGCTGCAATGGTGCAAGAGACTGACACGGAGGCGACCGGGCAGTCATCGTTGAATGCCTGGCATCTATCTATCGATCGGGATATATGCGCCGACGCGCAGATGGGACTGAATCGCGAATGGCTGGTGACGAATGGGCTGGGGGGCTATGCCTCCGGCTCCATTGTGGGGGCGACGACGCGCAGCTATCATGGGCTGTTGGTTGCCGCTCTCCAGCCGCCGGTCGAGCGCCTCGTCTTTGTGACGAAGATCGACGAGGAACTGGCTCTTCCCGGCGGGAATGTCTACAAATTGGGCGTGAACGAGTACCAGGATGGCACCATCGATCCTCAGGGTACCACCTACCTCAGCAAGGTCTCGCTCGAAGGCGATATTCCCTGCTTCACCTACCTGCTGAATGAGACGCTCACGCTTGAGAAACGCATCTGGATGGAGTATGCCCAGAATACGACCTATGTCCAGTATACCTTGCATGGCACGCTTGCTGACCAGGAACGGGCCACTCCTCCCATACTTACCCTGTTTCCCTTTTGTCTCTCCCGCGATTATCACAGCACGACTCATGGCGCCGCCAACTGGCATTTCCTGGTCGAGAACCAGGGCAACCGCTGCCGTGTGCGCGCCTCAGAAGACGCCCCCGCCTACCAACTGATCGCCGGGTCATCCGCGAGTTTCGCGCCCACCGGCCTGTGGTACTGGCGTGTCCTGCACCGGCGCGATAGGGATCGCGGCCTGCCGGATGTAGAGGATGTCTACCAGCCCGGCAGCTTTCGTATCCCGCTGGCACCTGGCCAGCGCGCTACCCTTGTACTCACTGCCGAGACCGAGCTGCCTGCCGAATTTGGTAATGTCCAGCACGAAGAATGCATCGCCCAGGCCTGGACACACCACCAGCGCCGCATCAAGCAACTCCTGACCATCGCCGACCGCTCAACCACAGACCTGCCCCAGAAAGATCCCGTGCTGGCCCGCCTGGTCGTCGCCGCCGACCAATTCATCGTCGCGCGCCCCGACTATATCGCGGATCTCAGCGGCAAAAAACATCTGCATCTTACCCCCGATCGCAAAACGCTGATCGCGGGCTATCCCTGGTTCACCGACTGGGGGCGTGATAGCATGATCTCGCTGCCCGGTCTGCTCTTGCATACGGGCAGGTATAGCGAGGCCCGTGGCCTCCTCAAAGCCTTCGCGTCTTTCACGAACCAGGGCCTGATACCCAATCGCTTCCCCGATAGCGGCGAGGAGCCGGAGTACAATACCGCCGATGCCACACTGTGGATGTTCCAGGCCCTTGATCGTTACCTGGCGACGACCGGCGACTGGTCCCTGCTGAAAGAGCTGTTCCCCACTCTCGATGACATTATTCACTGGCATATACGCGGCACCAGCTTTGGCATCGGCGTCGATCCCGCCGATGGCCTGCTGCACGCTGGAGCGCCGGGGGTGCAGCTTACCTGGATGGATGCCAAAGTGGGCGACTGGGTGGTCACGCCGCGCAGGGGCAAGCCGGTCGAGGTGAATGCCCTGTGGTAC
>JALYVR010000746.1 GCA_030853145.1 Chloroflexota bacterium
CCTCCAGGCAGCGTAGACAAAAATAAAAAACACCGCCCTGGACCCATAGTTGGAGACAGCCGACGCACTTTCGGTCCTCACCCTGCTCAAACGCCAACCAAAAGACTTCAGCCTGGGCGAAATGCGCCGGGAAATCAGCCGGGGCGACCAACTCGTCCCGCTCTATCACCTGGCCACGCGCATCGTGCCGCAGCTGGCCATTTCCCAGGAAGGCATCACCTACTATGCCTCGCTGGTGACCTACTATTCTGTCTACCGCCTCCGGCAACTGGACCCGGGGATGGTCTGGCTCTACCTGCTCTGTTTTCTCGTCCACCGCTACCACCGCTTCAACGATAACCTGCTCACTTGCTTCATTCATCTGGTCAAACAGTATGTCGATGAAGCAAAAGCTGCCGCCAAGGAGCAGGTCTATGCGCAGCGCGTCGTGCGCAATCAGGATCTGCCCAAGGCCGGCCTCGTGCTGCAGCTCTTGCTCGCAGACGCCACGCCAGCGACCACTTTTGCGACGATCCAGGCCCACGCCTTTACCATTCTTGAGCGCGACCGGTTGGCGCGCATTGCAGACTATCTTGCCACCCAGGCCAACTTCGACGAAACGGCGTTCCAGTGGGAACACATTGACACGATGGCGCGGCGCTTCAAACAGCATCTGCGTCCCCTGCTGCGCACCGTTGATCTCACGGCTACGCGGGTGAATACGCCCTTGCTGGAGGCGATCTTGTTTCTGCGGGGGACGTTCGACAAAGACCGCTCGCTGCGGCAGGTCGCTCCGGCAGGCGTTCCTGCAGCATGCATCCCCCTCCGGGACAAACGCTACCTGTATGCACGCGACGAGGCCGACCAGCACCAGTTCCTCCCCGACCGCTATGAATTCCTGATCTATCGGCTCTTGCGGAACGGACTGGAAGCAGGGGATCTCTTTTGTCGGACGAGCGTCCGCTTCCGGAGCTTCGAGGATGATCTGCTTGATGATCAGCAGTGGGCGAACAAGGAGACCTTGCTTGCGGAGACCGGTGTCTCCCTCCTGCTGCAGCCGATCCAGGACCACCTGGCCACGCTGGAACATGAACTGGAGGAGCGCATTGTCGCCGTCAATCAGCGTATTGCCGCCGGGGAGAACACTGCCGTCCAGATGCAACGCCAGGGTCAACGCACCCGCTGGACGCTCCAGTATCCCACCGGTAGCGAGTCCATCAACCATGCCATCTTCGATACTCTGCGCCAGGCGCCGCTCGGCAGTCTGCTGCATTTCGTCAACCAGCACTGCCCCTTCATGGCGTGCTTCGACCATGTGTTGGGTCGGTACACGAAACAAGCCCTGGACGATCGACGCATTCGCGCCTGTCTCGTCGCCTGGGGCACTAATATGGGTCTCGGGCGCATGGGCGACATCTCGGACATCGGCGTCGATCTGCTCCAGCGCACCTCCGAGAACTTCCTGCGCCTCGAGACCCTCAAAGCAGCCAACACGTCGGTGAGCAACGGCATCGCGGCCATGGCGATCTTTCGGCACTTTGCTCTCGCTGGCGAGGTGCATTCCAGTAGCGATGGGCAGAAGTTCGAGACGGCCCTGCCCACGTTCAATGCACGCCATGCACCGAAATACTTTGGCCTCGCCAAGGGCGTGGTCGCCTACACGCTGGTCGCCAACCATGTGCCGGTGAACGCCCGGATCATCGGCGCCAACGAGCACGAGAGCCACTATGTGTTCGATCTCCTCTTCAACAATACGACCGCCATCCAGCCCACCGTGCATTCCACCGATACCCACGGCGCCAACCAGGTGAATTTTGCGCTGCTCCACCTCTTCGGCTATCAATTTGCCCCCCGCTATCGAGAAATCCAGGAGAAGGTGCGCACGTCTTTGTATGGCTTCCGCCATCCCAGTCAGTATGGAGACGTGATCCTCAGACCGATCCGCAAACTGAACACGGCGCTCATCGTGGAAGAATGGGACAATCTCCAACGCATTTTCGTGTCGCTGGCCCGCAAAACGACCACGCAGAGCATCATCGTCGGCAAGCTCAACGCCTACGCCCGCAAAAACAAGACGCGCCAAGCCCTCTGGGAATACGACAATTGCCTCAGCAGTCGCTACCTGCTGGACTACGTGGACTCGCCTCCCCTGCGCAAAAACGTCCAGCGCGCGCTCAATCGGGGCGAGAATTATCACCAGCTGCGCCGGGCCGTGTCCTACGCCAACTTTGGCAAGCTGCGTTTCCTGACCGAAGAAGACCAGCAGCTGTGGCACGAGTGTAGCCGCTTGATCACCAATTGCATCATCTTTTACAATGCCATGCTCTTATCGCGACTGTTGGCACACAAGGAAGCCACTGGGGACGCCGCTGGCGCAGCGCTGATCACGCACGTCTCGCCCGTGGCATGGCAGCACATCAATTTCTATGGTCGCTATGAGTTCACGAAGGGAGCGGACCCAATCGACGTGGATGCACTGGTCGAGACTTTAGCGCAGCACCCGCTTGTGTCGATGGAGGAAGAGGAGTAGTGGCGGCCAAATGCACCGTTTTGGGGGGTTATGCCAAAACCCCCAATACCGATAGGCGTCAAGCCGGCAGTTCGGTGCTAAGCGCCATCCTGGGCTTGATCAGGAGCGCAGTATAGCCAAGTACCCTGCTGGCGGCGAACGAAACCGTACAGTGCAAAGGTTGCTTTCACGTGACCTATACTCCGAGCGCTGATTGCTGGACCGCCCGAGTGCGAGGGGAGAGCATCATGGACGACGGGGCCGTGGCCCAACTGGTCGCGGAGGCGCAAGCGACACATAGTGATGCACTGGTCCTCCTGCAACACGGGACGCTCGTCGGCGAGTGGTACTTTGGCCAGGAGCCG
>JALYVR010000107.1 GCA_030853145.1 Chloroflexota bacterium
GCGTAGGGGCGTTGTCGGCGGGCAAGAGGAGCCGAAGCCATCGCCCCTACGCGGATCGGGGAGCGCACAACTTGTGTGCATCACAGGACTAAACTACTATGCATCCCACCCAGCCCGTCACAAAATATGTCTTACTAGCAGCACTACACCCACACCCACCACCATTGCCAGCAACACATTCTTCGTGCGAAACGCGACAAGCACCGTTGCGCCCGCTGCCAACGTCTCAGCAAGGCTGCTGGTGAACACCGTGGGCGCGATAAGCGCGACCAGGACAGCGCCTGGGATAGAGCGCAGCCAGGCCTCGACGCGCGGGGAGGGCGTCACCAGACCCATCAGCCACATCCCACCGGCGCGCGTCATATACGTCACAAGAGCCATACCGGCAATGGTCAGCATAGCCAGAGTATCATTTGGCATTGGTTAGCGCTCCTACAATACTGCCCGCCAGGCCGCCCGCCAGAATGTACCACTTTCCTGGCAGCCAGTGCGCCGCCGCCACCGCGACCATGGCGGCCACCGCCCAGGGCAGGAGATGCGATTTGCCCTTCCACATCCCCACAAGCAGGGCTACGAACACAGCGGTAAAAGCAAAATCCAGCCCCCATTGCTCTGGACTTTGAATCAGAGCGCCAGCAACATAGCCGATGCCTGTAGCACTGACCCATGCGAGAAGGAGCGCCAAACCACTACCCACCAGGAAGGCCGCGTCCCGCCCGCCTCTGGCGAAATCGCTGATTGCCAACGCCCAGCTTTCATCGGTCAAGAAAAAGAGCGAGGCATATGCGCGCGCGCGTGGCAGCCGGACAAACCAGGGACGCAAGGCCGCACCCATCAGCAGGTGGCGCGAGTTTACCACCAGGGTCGTGAGCAGGAGCGCTATCACTGGCAAAGGCGTCACCCAGAGGGAGAGCGCAGCGAACTGAGCGCTCCCTCCAAACACCAGGCCGCTCATGAGCAGGACCTGCACGAGACTTAATCCGGCCCGGCGCGCCAGCACCCCAAAGACAATGCCGACAGCAAAGTCGCTTATCACAAGTGGCAGGCTGCGCCTCATCCCTGCGAAAGCGCCCGCAAAGGTAAAGGTGATATGCTCGTCTCTGTTTGTGGTTTCTTCGTCTACGATTGTATGCGCCATGCTATCCCTCCTATACTCACATATGGGTCAGACTCCCTTGACATTCAATTTCTTACCTGCTAAAATTCATTTGATAGTAATACAATAGCACAGAATAGCTTACCTGTCAATTGCATTTTGATGGTAATTATGTCTGATGAGGTAGAGGATGGACGCTAGCAGCGAGACACTCAATATAGCAAGAGGCATAGAGACGCTGAAACTCCTGGGAGGGCGGCTGTGCCTGGATTTTGTTAATAGCCTTGACCCGCGTATAGGGAAGGAGCCACGCGATTTTCTCAGCAGCTACCATGATCTTATGGAGTGGAGCCAGCATGTGGGCATCTCGACAGAGGGCCAGGCGCAGCACCTGCTGAGCGAGGCTGCGCATAGGCCGGATGAAGCAAACGCGATATTTGAGCGTGCTATCATGCTACGGGAGGCGCTGTACAGAGTCTTCACAGCGATAGCGCATGGAGCGGAGCCGCCCTCAGCCGATCTGGAGATAGTGAGAAACGCGTTTGTCGCGGCCGTGACGCATGCCCGGCTCAAAACTGGCACGCACGGTTTCGTGTGGGATTGGGGCGGCAATCAAGATGCGCTCGACCAGATCGGGTGGGATATCACGCATTCGGCAGTGGAGTTGCTCACCTCTGATGAGATAGAGAGGGTCAAGGAGTGTCCAGCCCGGGACTGTGGCTGGCTCTTTCTTGATATGAGCAAGAACGGTAGCCGCCAATGGTGCAGCATGGAGGGCTGTGGCAGCAGAGCCAAGATGCGCCGGCAATACGCGCGCAAACGCCGGCAAAGCGTCTGAAAGCAAGGTCAGCGAGTGCCGATTCCTTGCATGGCCGCGTCAATAACCTGCTCTACAATACTGGTAGGCGTGGGCGCTCCCGATAGCGTACTGGAGAACAACAGACAAAAAAACAGCGCGCCTCCTATAAGATCAACAACCACGACTGGATCGAGGTCCGCCCGAATCTCACCTCGCGCTTGAGCGTGCTTCACAAGGTTGCTGAAGCGTTGCATACGAGGCGTCATGAGCCGGGATTGGATGGCCTGCACGATCTGCGGATTGGTTTTCACCTCGCCAATGATCTTGAACACCAGTTTTTCTATCAGAGGATTGGCGCTGAAGGCCTGATACGCCTGGAGGCAGAAGGAGATGAGGTCTTCGCGAAAATTGCCGCTATCGCTGATGGGGAATTCCGTCTGTATTTCGTGGATGGCATCGATGACCAGGTCCTCCTTGGAGGTCCAGCGGCGATAAATGGTGGTCTTGCCAACCCCGGCGCGCGCGGCTACGCCCTCGATGCTCATGGCCTGGTAGCCCTCTTCCGCCAGCGCCTCCAAGGTTGCGACCAGGATGGCCTTATGCGCCTGGGCGCTACGTGGGCGCCCAGGCTTGCGTTGACCCTGTTCAGGTGTTGTTGTCACGATACGAATAGGTTCCTCTCTCCCCTTTCATACATCTATTGTAGTGGCCGACTCCTGCTCCGTCAAGCCCGCGCTCTCAGCGACTGGTGGGGTCTCATCCTCCAGTTCGTCTTTTGAGTGGGCTGGCAGAAAGAGCAGAGCAATCAAGGCGCCGCAGAGGGTCACGACGGCAGCGACCAGGATTGTGCGACCCATAGCCTCGGTGAAAGCGGAGTGAGCGGCGGCGACCAGCGCCTGGCCAGCCTGACTGCCGGCATGCGCGCTGATAATCGTGGCCACAGCCAGGGCCTTGCCAACCGAATCGCGCACAACATCCTGCACCGGCGTCGGCAACAGCTTCACGATGGCCGCGCCATCCATCGAGGAGCGGTAGACCGCCGAGAGGATGCTGCCCAGTAGCGCGACTCCCAGCGCGCCCCCCACCTGTCGCGTGGTGTCATTGACGGCGGAACCGACGCCCGCGCGCCCCAGCGGCAACGCGCCCATGATAGAGTTCGTCGCCGGAGCCATGGTCATGCCCATACCCAGGCCCAGAATGAGCAATACCCAGGCGATCAGCCCGTACCCGCTGCTCACGCTGATGCTTGACAGCAGCCACATACCAGCGGCCACAATCACCAGGCCAACAGCGACCGGGATCTTCACGCCGATACGCTCAACGATGCGCGGACTCAATGTAGAGCCGATGATCAGCGAGGGGATCAGGGGGATCAGCCCGATACCAGCCTGGAGCGGCGTATAGCCAAGAATGAACTGTAGGTACTGCGTCAGGCAGAAAAGCACGCCAAACAGCGCGAAGGTAGTCAGCGTCAGGGCGGCACTGGCCGCCGAGAAGCGCGGGTTGGCAAAGAGCCTGACGTCGAGCATCGGCGAACGCGTACGCAGTTCCCAGCCCACGAAGGCCAGCAGGAGTACAGCCGCGGCCACAAAAGCCACGATGACATCCCTATCGCCCCAACCATTGTTCGGCGCCTCGATGATGCCCCACAACAACGCCGTTAGCCCGGCAATCGAGAGCAGCGCGCCCAGCGGATCGAGCCGCGAGGCCTGCGGGTCTTTCGACTCTGGCACCAGGAAGATGCTGCCCAGTAACGTGATAAAGATCATAGGGACGTTAGAAACACCACGCCCCAGTGGTAGTGAGCCAGCAGCCAACCACCAAACACGGGACCTACGATGATGCCCAGGCCCGCCACACCGGCCCAGGCTCCAATAGCCCTGCCGCGCTCTTTCCCCGTGAACATGTTTGTGGTGATAGAGAGCGTAGACGGCATGATGAGCGCGCCGCCAATGCCCATAAAGGCCCGCGCCACGATGAGCATGTTCGCCGACCCCGAGAAGGCCGACCAGAGCGAGCCACCGGCGAAGATCAACAGACCCAGCATTAAGGCCCTGCGCCGCCCAAAGCGATCGCTGAGACTGCCCATCGTGAGCAACAAACCCGCGAAGACAAGGGTGTAGGCATCCACCATCCATTGAAGCTGGCTCTCGGTCGCCGACAGATCGCGCTGCAACGTGGGCAACGCCACATTGAGCACGGTATTATCTAGAGCAATCACCAGCAGGCTGAAGCTGAGTACGCCAAAGCCCCACCAGCGACGTGGGTAGCTCTGGCGCGTAACGCTCTGCATTGTGTTATCCATGATAGCATTTCCTCTCGTTTTTATAGATACGATATAGTATCGTATCTATAAAAGAGTATAGCAGATAATCTTTCGAAACGCAATGGTATCGTATCTCAATCATGCGCAAACAGATTGCGGTAGGAGGTGCTGATGGAACAGTATTCATGTGGAATGCGATGGCAAACGCTGGAGTGACGCCCCTATGGCACCCATACGTGATCTAGCAGGCCAGATTGGTATGGTCTAGAGTGTAGCGTGGTTCCCACATAGCAATCGCATCGCTTCTGCTACCCAGGCAGGCAGGCGAGAGCACAGAGAGTCTGTGCATGAACGAAGATGGTCAGTTGTGCTGTGCTGGTAACGTCGACGAGACGAATGCGAAGGGCTGGGAAACCTGTATAAGTGACAAGAACAGCAGGTTCTGCGAGCCAGCGAGGATGTTCTGCCATAAAGCGTTGTGCGAGAGGGGCAACAATTGGTTCCGTCCAGCACACGATACTTGTCACTGATGAACACACCGTGTGGTGACACGCCGGACAGGAAAGTACAACCCAGGTGTGTTCTGGGAGAGGACAGATATTCTCCTGGGACTCAGCAATCTGTAGCGGAACCTGACTCCCACACTGTTGACACTGTTGCCAACCACGCTTAAGGGCTTGAGCAAAGGACGTTTTCTCCGCAAGCACCATCTTCTTATAGATGGGATGAAAAGAACGCATCCCGCGCGGGAGTATTACCCTTTCAGCAGCGAAAATATCCTCTCCATAACGCTGCGAGCAGTCAGGGCAACGGAAACGGAGACTATACGTTCCATCAGAAGGGGTTGTAAGAAGCCCTCGCAGGCGCTGCTGTCCACAGAGCACACACCAGACACGTGATTCACGCCAGCCTTTTGCATCAAAGGAATTGAAGGCTATTCCCAGGCAGAGAGCCTCCTCGCGTAGTTCACAACTCAGAATCTGACGAAGCTGAAGCCTCGCACGCTGGATGCGGTCCTCCACTGCACGAATGCTCACATTAAGACGCAAGGCAACTTCTCGTTGCGACATCTCTTGTAGATAGAAGAGTTCGACCGCCTCACGGCTCCTTGTACTGAGATATCCAAGCGCAGAGTCGAGCAAGGTGTGCAAATCTTGTTTCTCCAGTTCTTCACTTGGGTCAAAGAGCTGAGCATCAAGATAGTCGATCATTTTCTCTTCGTCATCTGCTTCATTCTTTGTGCGAGTCAGCATCCCCAGGGGTATCTGTCGTTGGGTTTGTCCTTGCGCCACGTGGATGTGTTGACGGCTGATATTGCGACAGATACTATCAAGCCACGCATCGAAGCGGTCCGGGTCATGGAGGTGTTTGAGAGACTTCCAGGCAGCAAGCAGGCTTTCCTGGACAACATCCTCAGCCATGTTTGCTGGGACTCCTTGCAGACGAACCAGACGCAGGAGGCGTGGACGAGCAAACTCCAACATTTCCTGAAGTGCTCTGGTCAATGCTATGCGAGCTTCGAGATCCTGCACCTGCGCCTCAGCCAGCCCATTGAAGGTGTGCTCTCCATCGTTCTGATTTGCCATGCTTTTGATACCTTTCTAACGTCTCTACGAATGGTATCATATACTGGACGATATCGACTGCGGTTGGGTTGAGTGAGGCGTACGGCGCAGAAAGCGAGGGGTGATAATGCATCCACGATGCACAGCGAACGCGAGTAGAGGCACACCGACACTCAGACCAACAATGACGACCACGAGTCCAGCCTCTGGTCCAAAGGTGCCACCAGTCCAGAGTGCAGGTCCGGTGATGGTCGAGTGAAGAATCGGCGGGAGACTCCTCCCTGAGACTTGTGCTCCAAAGACAGGGCCTTCAAAGTAGTTCCAGGCCCAATGAAGGCCAATAACCGGCCAGAGACTCCGCGTGAGCATGAACACGGTTGCTGCCAACAATCCTCCTGTCAACACAACCGCTACCGCTCCTATGAGCGTTGCATGAGGGTTCGCGAAATGCGATGCGCCGAAGAACAGAGCGCTCAGACCAAGCGCTATCCACGAGCCAAGCCCCTGCTCAAGGAGGCGGAAGGCAATACCACGAAAGAGTACCTCTTCAAAGACCGCGGCACAAAAGAAGACGATCAGCCCTTCGAGGATCATTGTTGGTACGTTGCCTACCGGCTCAATACTCGTAATATGATACCACCCGGCCAGCGCCAGGATACCGATAATTATGCTCATGAGGCAAGCCCCTATCGTAAAACCCAGCAGCAAGTCGCGCATGGCATGCAGGCGTGGGAGACCCATCTCTGCGAGAGGGCGACGCTCAAGGTATTTGCTTGCCAGAAGGTATACTCCAAAGGTGAGCAGTGCAGTAAGGAGTTCGGCGACCACTTCGTTGAATGCAGATGGAAGATGAACGGCGAGTACGATGATCCCTATGGGGAAGGTAATAGCCAGTAAAACAGTAATCTCGATCACCATTTGCACGATGGCATTGGAGAGAACACGACGCAAGAAAGACATGCTATGCTCCTTTCAGGACGTTGATGCAGCCATATTTTCACTTTCTACAAGACTAGTTGTTAAGAAAGCATGGTACCCACGCATATTTCTGCGACTTTTCTCAGTGGTCCAAAAAATCACCCATTTTCGCGATTCTGAACATGACATGTGTCGGAGCAATAGAGGTGATACACTATCGATAGTGCAGACTATCTTCCGCATCACCAGGCAACCTATAGTCGGCTGCTTACGTGCCTGGAGAGCGAGGAGCCAGGGGAAGACGATGGAATCATTTCAAGAAGTGGAGCTGAGCACCCAGGAAGGCTATGCCCTCTGGGCACCATCGTATGATACCGAGAAAAATGCCTTGATCGCGATGGAGGAGCCGCGAGTCGATGCGCTCCTGGCAACGCTCCCCGTCACCACAGTCTTAGATGTGGGCACCGGTACCGGCAGACATGCCCTGAAGATGGCGCGCCGTGGCATGAGCGTCACGGCAATCGACCAATCGCCGGAGATGCTCGCTCTTGCGCAAGAGAGGGCGCGCGCCGAAGGGTTGGCCATCACTTTTCAGCTCGCCCCGCTCGATGAAGGTTTGCCCTTCAAGTATGTTTCGCACATATAGCGACGCGTTGTTCTGTCTGATCATACACGCGCAGAAAGTGACGTCCGCAGAGGTCGACCAGCATCATTGAGCCTCTCCCGCATCTTGCGGCCCGCCAGCTTCTTCCTGATCGCCGCTTTGCGCCCTGGGCCACGAGCGCACCTCAAACGTATCGTCACCGCTGGCACATACAGAGTACAGCGTATCGAAGCCCTCGGCATACGAGGGCGGCGCGAGCCGCTTCAGCGTGGCGAAGATCGCGATATCCGGCACGCGCGCCTTGCCTTCGCGTTGCCTGTTGCGTGCGAGCGAGGCCTTCACCTGCACCTCAAAGGAGTAGCCAATGATCTCAGCTCCGTATGCCCGGCCCGCCTGGATAAGTCCCGCGCGCTCCTCGACCGTCGCATTGGTGTTATCGACAACCACCGGGCGCCCGGCCTCAAGCGCCTCTACAATCAATTGCGCCTGCCGTCTGGCCGGATGCCTGTTGTTGAGCAGGCGATCTTTGCTGATATGCTCGTGCGTCTCAGCGAAACGCGTCCGGTAGAATGTGCTCTTCCCGGAGGCTTGCAGGCCGATGAGGATGACGAATTCCATTGACGTTTCCTATGAACCATGAATAGAATATACTACATCAGGGAAAGAAACAGACGGTCACATAGAACGACCCCGCTTATTTTACAAGCTCCCTGCTACATGCACAAGAGATTGTGTCGTGGGGCATGGTTTGCCTCGCCCTACGACACAACCTGGGGAGAGCCTGTACATCTCACAATTTCTACCTGAACATTTCTACAGGTCACAAACTGGCAAAATAACTGATCTATGCTTGCAACTCTATAGCGTATAGTAAACGTAAGGAACACGCTTCACTTCCCCAGAGCAACAGGCGCAGAAGGGAAGCTTAAAACTAGTTCAGCATCGAAAAGGAATGTTACATGCGTACACAGAACCAGCGGGGACCAGGTGCTCCTCTGAGCACAGCGCGCACGGAGGCGTTCAGTGATGGGGTCTTCGCCGTCGCCATTACCCTGCTGGTGCTCAACCTTCAGGTGCCACAACTGGCATTAAGGGAGTCGCTCAATAGCGCGTTGCTCCTTTTGTGGCTGAAAGTGCTGATTTATATGTTGAGTTTTGTGGTTGTTGGCATCTACTGGGTTGCTCATCACAACACCTTCCACTATATTACGCACTCTGATCGCAACTTGCTATGGCTCAACATCCTGTTCTTGATGTGTATTGTGTTTATTCCTTTCCCTACGGCGCTTCTTGGGCAATATACGCATCAACAAAGCCCCGTCATCATCTATGCCGGCACGCTGGTGATCACGGGACTGGTGCTCCAATCGCTGTGGTGGTATGTCACGAGCAACTACCGCCTGGTGGACAGGGAGATCGATCCACAGTTTGTAAAAAAAGTCACGCGCAGAAACCTGCTAGCCCCACTCATTTACCTGCTTGCGATTGGAATCTCGTTTCTCAAGATCGAGGTGAGCCTGGCCTTGCTGGTCCTCGTCCCCGTGCTCTACATCTTCCCAGGTCGTATTGACCGCTACTGGACGCGAAAACACAATAGCGACGAGACCAGGGTTTCCACCAATGGAGGTGCAACCCTGGCTCAAAAGGAAGCATCTCCTCCAAGCAGAGTATCTGCTGAGGAGAAATAAGCACGCATGAGCAGCATATGCTCGTTTGTTTCAAGAGGTCCTCTGCTGAAAGGCATCGCTCACCAGTGGCTCTTGAAAAAAGAAAAGAGAAAAGGAAATTACATATGGCACAGTCTGTCCCCAGCCCCAAGATTGATCGTTCGCATATCGCGCCTGTCAGGACACGAGAAGAGCTGATCTACCTGCTCTCGCGTGCCGCCGAACTCGAACATAGCCTGGCCTGCATTTATCTGTTTGCCGCCTACTCGTTGAAGAACGATGTCAGCGAAGGCGGCATGACCGAAGAACAGGCCACGATGGTGCGCGACTGGCGGCGCCATTTGAGTTCAACGGCTGTCGAGGAAATGGGGCATCTCGCCCAGGTATCAAACCTGTTGACAGCTATTGGTGGCGCGCCACACTTCAAGCGGACCAACCTGCCTCTGCCGGCATCAGCGTACCCCTTTGGCATCCTCCTGAGTCTGGAGCCATTTTCGCAGGAGACGATCGAGCGCTTCGTATGCTACGAGATGCCGGAACTGGGCATTCTTTCGGCCGAGCAGCAAGCGCTTTTCGATCCCATTCGCGCTCGTGTCCTCGCCTCCCAGGGCGCTATAGAAGCAAGTCTGGACGAAGAGATCGGTGACGAAGAAAGCTTCGAGCCGTTCGAAGTCGATTTCAAGACTGTCGGCGAATTCTATCACAAGATCGAGACAGGCTTTACGCATATTCCTGAAGAGGATCTCTTCATCGGACCGCCGGAAGCGCAGGCCAACGCGCGCTTCGTCGATCTGAACGGCGACCTGATTTCGATCGTAGATCGAGCCTCGGCCTGTGCCGCCATCGAGAGGGTCGTCGAGCAAGGAGAGGCACCAACGTCGGATCATCCCGACGCGCACTTCTGGGTCTTCGACAAGGTACGCACCCAGTATGCCGAGGCCGTGGCGCAGGCCCAGCAAAGCGGCGTCGCCTTTGAGCCGGTGCGCCCGGTGATCTCCAATCCCATGACGCACTTCTACGACGATACCTCCGGCGGCACGGTCATCCGTGATCCCCTCTCGCACGAGGTCGCCGACCTCTTCAATGTGGCCTACGATACCATGCTGCTGATGCTGCTACGCTTCTTTGCGCACAACGACGAGTCGGAGGCCGAACTTGAGCACCTCTCGCGCAGCACGCTGCGGCTCATGACGACAGTGATTCGCCCACTGGGCGAAGTACTGACGAAGATGCCGGTTGATCAAAGCGCGCTCCCAGGCAAGACCGCTGGTCCAGGCTTTGGCTATAACCGTGACGTGCATCTCCTGCCCCACAAACGGTCGGCCTGGATCTTCTTCGGCGAGCGACTCTGGCAACTGGCGACGGTCGCGACGAAGCTGCGCTTGCATGCGGGCATTCCAGCAGAGTTTCAGGAAGCTACGGCCGCGCTACAGGACCTGGCCTGCCAGTTCGCGCCAGCGGATGGTCCGCACGGGGTGGCCGCCAAAGTCGCCGAACTGAAAGCGCTGGAGGCTGGCCTGGGATGCAGCATCCAGGCATCGCTCAACGGTCCCTACCTGGTGACCAAAGCTGAACACCTGCAAAATTCGCGGGGAGAGCGCATCCCGGCGCGTCCACAGATGGCCCTCTGCCGCTGCGGTGGCTCAGCGAACAAGCCCTTCTGCGATGGCACCCATGCAAGTATCAGCTTTACCGGCAAGAAGGCACCAGACCGGGTGCCAGACCGGCGCGACACCTACCCCGGTGAGCAGGTGACGGTGTTTGACAATCGCGGAATCTGCGCGCACTCCGGCTTTTGCACGGACAACCTGGCAGCGGTCTTCCATGTGAGCAATGACCCGTTTGTCACGCCCAATGGCGCCAGGATGGAGGCCATCATCGCCGCTGTGCGCAACTGTCCCTCCGGCGCGCTGAGCTATGCCATCAATGGCGTTGAGCGTCGCGACGACGTTGACCAGACGCGCGAGCCAACGATCACGGTC
>JALYVR010000747.1 GCA_030853145.1 Chloroflexota bacterium
GCCGCGTCGCTCACTGAGCCGGATTCAGGATTCGATTGTCTCCATTCTGACCGTGGCCCGCACGGCAGAGCAACTGGCGGTGACGTTCTATAGCAATGGCGTCGACAATGCCGATAAGCTGGGCCTTCAGGGGGACGATCTGGAGTACATCAAGGCGGCCCTCGTCGAGGAGCAGATTCACCAGCAGTTCTTCACGGCCAATGGGGGACAATCGCTGGCTACTACCTTCAGTTTTCCCAAAGGCGCGCAGACGTTCACTGATCTCCAGACGTTTATCGCAACCCAGCAGCAGCTTGAAGGCGTCTTCGATTCGGCGTTCCTGGCGGCTATCTCGGAGTTCGCGCAGTTGGGACGCCCGGACCTGGCGCAGATTGCTGGGCAGGTTGCCTGTATTGAGGCGGAACACCGTGCTCTGGGCCGTTCGATTGGCAAGCTTGGCCCCGCCGATAACTGGGCATTTACCCCTGTGCTCCTGGGCTCCGTTGGCGATGCGCCTGCCCTGGTCACGAAAGCAGGCTATCTCAGCCCGGTATCGGGTAATAGCTATACTTATAAGGAAGTAAGCATTGATAATCCGGGCGTGGAGCAGCGAAAACCATTCGCGGTAAGTCCCACTGTTGTAGGAAGAGGTTAGCCAGGACATCCCAACGTGTAGATGGGCATGCCGGGCAACCTTCTATGTTTGGCATGCCTATCCGCTGCTAGATCCAGCGGATCGAAGGGAGAAGAGATCATGAACCAGAATCCGTCTAACGAGGATGCTACGATCCGACTTGAGCGCATCCCCCGCGACCTTGATGCCACGACCCGGCTTGAGCGCGGTCCTCGCGACCCTGATGCCACGATCCGGCTTGAGCGCGGTCCTCGCGACCCTGATGCCACGATCCGGCTTGAGCGCATCCCTGATGCCACGAAGCTACGCTCTGCCCGCTCAGCGGCGCGCCTCTATCGGAGAGCGGCACAGGTGTCGTACGCTGCTGCTCGCGATTCTACCCAACCAGAAGCACCATCAGAGCAACCCTTGCCATTGGCTACTGCGGATGCGCGCCCTGGTGAGAAGCGTGGCGAGCCGCGTGAGAAGCGTTCATTGCTCGCTGCGTGGCGACGATTGCACAGACACCCAGGGCATAGGGACCTGCTCTACTCCGGCTGTGTTATAGGGTTGGTGCTTTTGTTGCTCCTGCTTATCTCAGGCGCTATAAGCTCAGGCGCCCATCCTGGCGCGCAACAGCAGAACGGCCAGGTTGGAACCCAACTTCAGCGCCAGGTGGGTGACACTATCAATGCGGACGCTATCAGGCAGGCGGAATTGGCGCAAAGAGAAGCTGCCTCCCTGCTTCAGCAGTTTCACCGGGAAGTAGCTGCCTGGGGGAACGCGCATCAATATCATGATCCCTATAATGGACGTGACTACGCGTTGGATAACGGGTACATGCACGATGGTATCGGAGCGAGTCTGGATGAAGACTTCGCCAATGCCGGGACAACCGCCGATTTTGCTGCGGTGATCACCGAGGCCGATAATGCCCTCTTCGACCTGAATATGTTAGAGGCGGACTTTGCCGACCAGACACCTTACAATCAGGCGCATGCCAGCGATCTGCGCTTGCTCGATTACTACCAGCTCCAACAGAAGGATGTGATGCTGGTCTCGCTTGTTGAGCAGGTGATGCGCGTCTATCAGAATGGAAAACTGGTGCGCGCCTTCTATATCACAACGGGTCGCCAGGAACTCCCCTCGCTGCCCGGTATCTGGTCGGTACAGACACGTCAGTCGCCGGTCATCTTTAAAGCGGCCGATCCCAAGGGTTCGCCGTATTGGTTCCCTGATACGCTCATTCACTATGCGATTCTTTACCATTGGGGTGGCTATTTTATCCATGATGCCCCCTGGCGCGCCAACTTCGGACCAGGAACGCAGTTCCCGCACCACGATGCCAGTGGCACGACGGCCTACAACTTTGATGGCAGCCATGGCTGTATCAATCTCACCGAAGATGCTGCCGCCTGGGTCTACAAATATACCGATTGGAATACAGCTATCGTCATCTATTAGCCAGGAAGGTCCGGAGCGCTGGCCTTTTGCGAGGAACAACATGCAACAGCTTCAAACAACTCTCCCCAGCGGGGCTATACTCCAGGATCGCTATATCGTAGAGGACCTGCTCGGCCAGGGCGGTTTTGGCGCTGTCTACCTGGTGAGAGACCAGCAGAACATCGGATGCTTCTGGGCCCTCAAGGAAGTGATGACCCAGGATAGGCAGGAGCAGCAGCGACTCATTCTTGAGTGCGAGATGCTCAAGCACCTCGATCATCCAGCTTTACCTTCCGGCCAGCGTGTGTTTGAAGAAGACGGTCGCATGTATATGCTGATGGAGTATATCGCCGGGCCGAATCTGGAGGTGTTGCGAAAACAGCAGCCAGACAGGCGCTTCTCGCTGTCGCAGGTCCTCGCTTTGCTGGAGCCAGTGGTGGAGGCGGTCAGCTACCTCCATCGCCAGCATCCTCCTCTTGTGCATCGCGATATTAAGCCCGCGAATATCATTGTGTCCACGACCGCCGGCAGGACGGTCCTGGTTGATTTCGGGATCGCCAAAGAATATTATGTGGATGCCACGACCACCGCTATCCGCCATTGTTCGCCAGGGTACAGCGCGCCCGAACAGTATAGCAGCGTAGGCACAGATCTGCGTAGCGATGTATATGGGCTGGCTGCTACCTGCTATACCCTGCTCACCGGCACGCCGCCCGTTGATGCTCTCCAGCGCATGACAAAGTTGGCGAGCAAGGGCATCGATCCGCTCGTGTCAGCGGATATACTGGCGCCCGCTGTGCCGGCGGCGGCGG
>JALYVR010000748.1 GCA_030853145.1 Chloroflexota bacterium
CCTGGGCTGGGACCGCCGCCGCCTGGTGTATGGCGCCTGGGCGCTGGGCGCGGTCTTTGCCCTGCTTGGTGTGATGATCGGCCTGGCGCCAGATCCCTGGCAGCGCTACCTGGGGCGCTTCCTGGTGATCGTCCTTGGCTGGATCGTGTGGTCGAGTGGCTCATGGACCCGGCGCTACTTCGTTGGCAAACATCCCGCCGAACGTACGCGACGCCGCAGGCTGGCGCTCTACTACGGCTACCCCTATCGCATCATGGGCCTACGTCTGTATCATCTGGTGGAGATCATCGAGGCCAGCGAGGACGTGATCGAGACCCCGGCCGAGGAGTTGGCGCTCTGGCAGCGCATGAATATCTTCGACGCGCGTGCTATGCTTGGCCTCTATTGCTACCGCGCCGGGTACTATCCAGCCGCACTCGCCCAATGGATGCGCATCCCCGAAGACAACCGGGGACTGCGCCCCACCATTCAACGGCTGCTTGAGGAGGTCGATGAGCGTCTCGCTCTGGAGAAGCAAGAGACGCAGCCCATGCACCGGGACCAGATCATGCGCCACCGGACGATCATTTCTGGCAACCTGCCGCCAGCAGATTTACCTAACCCGCACGAGCCTATCCGCAGCGAGGAGACCGGCGCTGGTCTTGATACCCCCTGGAGCGCCCCACCTCCTGCAACTCCGGCCACGGTCACCCGTTATCATGAGCAGGACGACGATGATGACGATCAGCAACAGCAGGCCACGGTCCCACTGCACAGCGATAGCACGGCCGACCCTGCCAGCAATGGTCATACAGGCATAGCGTACCCCGCCACTTCCAGCCCCTCTCAGAACTGGTTCATACGTCTACTGCATAAGATGACACACAGGGGGCCTCATAAGGAACAATCATCGGTTCCTGTGAAATAGCGGCCCTGTGGGGGCAACGCAGTCAGGGCCAGGAGGAGCAGAGTTCACACGTGAAAAACTCTGCTCCCACGCGTCTATCAGAGGCAGGATAGCATGACTCTTCCTTAGAGCACAGTGATGTGTTATAGTGCGTTTAACATAGCCTTCATGTTGCACGACACAACACTACAGTGAAATAGAAAACAGTCTTTAGGCAGCGATACTGCTATACTAAAGGCACCAGAAGAATATGCCCCCCACTAAGTTGTAAGGAAGAGACAACGATGCGTTTCTGCTTTATTATTGAGGAACAATATCGGAATGAGCCTATGCCTATGGTCATCGCGGATCAACTCCTACAATGGGGCCACGAGATCGACCTGTTGGAGCCGCAGTCCAGCGTTACCAACCTGTCAGATCTTATGAAGCAAGGGTATGATGCCTATGTCTTAAAAACGGTATCCGATGGTCCCGGACTGAGCATCCTGGAAGCGGCGGAGGCGGTGGGCATCCCCACCATCAATAGCTCGCGCTCCATCCGCCTGGTGCGGGATAAAGCCGTGGCGGCAGCGTTCGCGCGCGCGCATGGGCTGCCTATCCCGCCAACGTATTTTGTGGCCCATCCCCGGCTCCTCAAGCAGATTCCCGCGCAGGAATATCCCATCGTTGTCAAACCAAGCAATGGCAGTTCATGCCGTGGAATCTATCTGCTGAACAGTCCGGCAGACCTGGCAGTATTGGAGATCGCCGAAGCCAATGACAGCTTTTTTCTGGCGCAGCGCTACGCGGAGAATACGGGCTTTGACATCAAGTTATATGTCACCGGCAGCGAGGTCTTCGCGGTCGCCAAGAAATCGCCGCTGCATCCAGAGGTGCAGGAAGGGCTGATCCCCCTGCGTCCCGAATTACGCAAACTCGCGCTCCAGATTGGCAAACTCTTCGGGCTGGTGATTTATGGAGTAGATGTGGTTGAGACAACCAGGGGACTGGCGATCGTCGATATTAACGACTTCCCCAGTTTCGGGCTGGTGCCCCGCGCTGTGGCTCGCATCGCAGAGTATATTCTCCATACCACCAAGCATGCCGAGTTGCAGCGCGAGGCGCGCCTAGCGCGGCTGGAGCAGCGCCGCCAGGCCGCGCGCCAGCGAAAAACCCGGCTTCTCGGCTCTCTAGAAGAAACAGAGATGGCCCAGAATAGCCTGGAACCTATAACGCATATATAATGAACCAAACAAATAAGGAGCCACCTATGGATATCTGCCTCATTATGGATAACCCGGAGACACCCAATCATCCGGTGATTGCGGTGGCACTCCAGCGACTGAGCGCTACTCACACCGTACGCCTGCTCGATGTACGTTCACTCAGCAGCGCCGAGGCCAGCGCGGAGGAGGAGAAGCACGCACAGGCGGACCTCTACCTGTTGAAATCCCACGCGCCGCAGGCTCTGGATGTGGCACACGACCTGGAACAGCGCGGCGCGCTGGTGGTGAATAGCTGGATCGCCAGCATGGCCTGCCAGGACCGCGTGCGTATGGCGGAGCACATGCACGAGGCAGGTCTGCCCTGGCCGCGCACCTGGAGCTACTCTACGTTGCAGAGCCTGCTCACCCAACATGAGCTGCTCGCAACGCTGCCCTTCCCCCTGATTATCAAAAGCTACTACAGCCATCGCGGCGACCTGGTAGACAAGGTGCATACGCTTGCAGACCTCCAGGCCCTCGCGCCACAGTGGAGCCAGGAGCCGGTGGTCTTGCAGGAGTTCGTCCCCGGCGATGGCTGGGACATCAAGCTGTGGGTCATCGATCAGCAGATATTCGCGGCCCGCCGCCGCACTCCCCTGGAAGCTAACGCCTCAAAAGAAGATTTTCCCCTCGCCCCCGATGAACTACCGGCCGAATGGGTGCGCATCACACGAGAGGTTGGACAAGCCTTCAACCTGCGCCTGTACGGCATTGAT
>JALYVR010000108.1 GCA_030853145.1 Chloroflexota bacterium
CCTCCAGATGAATCGCGGGAGGATGCGGCGGCCCTGCTTGATAACCAGCAATACAGACCGGCACGCAGGCGGTATACACAACCTGCCTTTTTATGACCCGTTTATCTCATTCATGTTTACATGGGTAGCTATTTCTGTTAAAAATAGACTAGCATATCGACAAATCCCTGAGGGAGGAAGTGAGCAAGCGCTATGTCCACGCTACAACAATACGCTGACGCGCGCGCCGCTATCGTGGCTTCTCTCTATATTCAAGCTTTGCGCCAGGGCCAGGGCCTCTGGTTCCGTGTCGCCTCTGCCAGCATGAACCCGACTCTGCGCGTCGGCGAGGCCGTGTGGATTGAACCCGCCACGGCTGACGAGATCCTGCCCGGCGAGATCATCGCCTTCGAGGCACCCACTGGCCTGACTACCCACCGCGTCCTCCTCCGCCAACGCTCAGACAATGCTCTGCTCCTCTTGCAAACAGGAGACGCAAGCATCGAGGCTGGCTGGATTAGCGCGCAGGCCGTTGTCGGACGCGTTGCCAGGATACGCGCGCGCACTGGACTCGTTGACCTGCGCTGCCCGCTCGCGCGCCGGTCAGGCAACATGACCGCCCGCTTGCGCTACCTATCCTACAGGACGAGAAAACTCCCATTCCTGGGATCGTCCGTGCGCAAGTGCTCACGCCTCTCCATTCGCTTTGGCGACCAATGTATTCGTAGCAGGCATACCGTGTTCACGACGCACGATCCGGTGTATGGTGTAGATTAGCATATGTAGATAGTTGTAAACAGGAGAAACACATGCTGCAACGCAATACTGCCGTTCTCTGGCGAGAACTTGACGGGGAGGCGGTCCTACTTGACCCGGCCCTTGGCTGCTCATATAATCTTAATCGCATCGGTACTCTCGTGTGGAAATTGCTGGATGGCGGCCATTCACGCGATGACATTGTAGCAGCTATCTGCGCGGCATATGAAGTGGAGCAGGCCCAGGCACGCCAGGATGTCGATGCGCTCCTGGCCGATTTACGCCAGAACAACCTGCTGAGCGAGCAGACCACGCCTGTCCATTCACAAGATTATGCGCAACAATCACAATAAGTTCGCCATAACACTTATGCACGATAGCGAGTTCCGCAAGGTCTATTTCTTCCATGATGTGCGCCTGACCTGCCAGGCAAACCATCCCGCCATCCTGGCGCTGCTGGAGAAGATGCTTGCCGGCTTTCCTGTCCCCCAGAAGATACGCGGCGAGGCTACGCTGCGCGCGTTCTATTACAAGAATGCCACACGCTTTCCCCTCTCTCTTCCTGAGGACCGCGTTCGCATCGGCAAGATACGCTTGCTTACAGGGACTATTGTGCGTTACTACACGGGTTCCAACCACGCCATCGAATACCAGCACTACGAGGCGCTTGACCCGATCAACGCGCCTATCCTTAGCATCATCGACTCCGACCACGCCAACGCGTCCATACAGCTTGAACACCCGGAACGCTACGAGGCCACATTCTTAGGGCGCTACCCTTTGCTGATGGCCCTGGGCGCGCTACTGCATCCCTTCGGGTTTGAACCCTGTCACGCCGCCGCCGTGAGCGCTCCCTGGGATGACCGCCAGGGCGTGCTGATTGTCGGCGACTCAGGCAGCGGCAAGACGACTCTCAGCCTGGGCTGCGCCAGCAGCGGCTTTGGCTTTCTGGGCGATGATCTGGTGATGCTGCATACGGACCCGGCGGGTGCAGCTATGCAGGCGCTTACGATCGGCAACGAGGTCTCTGTTCGCTCGCCCTCTCTCGATCTCTGGCAGAATCTGGCCTTCCTGCGCGCTCTGCCAGCGGACCGGCGCGACAAGCGCTACTGCTCCATTGAGCAGATACGCCCCGGCGCCAGCAAGCTCCAGACAACTATTCGCCTGCTGCTCTTCCCACGCCTCACAACGGGGACGAGGAGTACCTGCATACCCCTGAGCAAAGCCGCGGCCCTGCAAGAACTCATCGATCAGTGCATCAGCCGCAAGAGTATGTATCCCCAGGCACAGCAAGCACTCTTCCTCCATCTCAGCACGTTGGCGGAACAGGCACCCGCGTATCGCGTCGCTATCGCCCGTGGGACTACCGATGGCCCGCAGCTTATCGGCGCGCTTTTGACAGGAGGAGCCCGGTGACAGAAAAAGAGCCGCCAGCGCCATATGCACCTTTAAGTCTTCCCAGCCTGCCACGGCCGGTACGCCTTTTGCGCAACAGCACAACGCAGGCAACCCCCCAGGAGACGCCGCCGCCGCTAGCGCTGGATGGCGAGTCAGTTGATACCGATCCCACGTTCTCCTGGCCTATGACTCATTCCCAGCTCATGGAACAAGAGATCGAGGCCCGCTCTACGTTGAAGATGTTCGCGGTAAAGGTTCCACAGCAGAAGGTCACTGAGGACCGGGAGATCAGCACCTACGCAACGGTGAAAACGCCGATCGTCAAGCCGCCAGGCCCACAGATGCCGGCTACCACAACACCAGAAAATCAGCTTATCTATGGCTCCGCCTACGCTCAGCGAGTCGAACGGCGCCGCCGGGCCGAAGAAAAAAAGCTGAACTGGAGCGATCTGAAGCAATTCAGCCAGTTCGTGGTACCCTTCAAGTGGTACATTGTGCTCGCCCTGATCCTCACTATCGGCGTGGGTCTGACCGCGCTGCCCCTGCCCTTTATCTTTCGGACCATGCTTGATGAGGTCTTTCAAAGGCACGATATCACGCTGTTTCTGTGGTGCCTGGCGTTCCTGCTTGTCGTGTCGCTGCTGGAAGAACTGCTCACGTTCCTCAATCGCAATGTGCTTGGCATTCTGAGCCGCCTGACCAATCTGAATATCACCTACCGTTTCTACCGGCACCTGCTGCGTATGCCGCTGGCCTCTTACCAGAAGCTAAGCGGCACCGGCCAGATGCTCAGCCGCCTCAACGAGGTCATCTCGGCGCAACAAACCGTGATCCAGGTGGCCATCGATGCTGTGGTAAACGGCATCTTGACAATTATCTATATCGGCGTCCTCTTCCTGACGGAGTGGCGTCTGACCCTGGCGGTCCTGATCATCGCCCCCTTCTACGCGGGCGTGAACCTGTATTTCAACCGGCGTTCGCGCCGCCTGAGCCGGCAGGTGCTGGAGAGCTACGCGGTGATGAATGGCGCGATGTACGAGGGGCTGAACGGCCTGAAGACCGTGAAGGCCCTGGCCGCCGAACATCGCCTGGCGCGCAAAATCAAAAAGCTGGTCATGCATACAAACCAGTTGTCCTTCCGGCGCACGATCTTCCAATCGGAGACAAACCTGGTGGTCGGCATTGTGCAGGCTCTGGCAGTGATTATTGTGCTCGGCTTCGGAGGCTCCCTGGTCCTGAATCAGGCCATGTCTCCCGGCCAGTTAGCGGCCTTTGTCCTGATCCTGCGCCAGCTCGCCTCGCCCGTCTCGGCTCTCAATGGGGTCAATCAACAGATACAAACGGCCGCTGTCGCCATTGATCGCCTGTTTGAGATACTCAATCAGCCGGTTGAGTCTGACGCGGACAAAGGCATCGAGATCCCCGACCTGCGCGGCGATATCTTGCTGGAGCATGTTCACTTCTCGTATACGCCTGAAATCGAAGTGCTCCATGACATCACCCTCAATGTACCTGCCGGCAGCACGGTTGCCCTCGTGGGGCGTAGCGGCGCCGGCAAGACAACCATCGCCAACCTGCTGATGCGCTTCTATGCGCCCAATAGCGGCCGCATTACTATCGATGGCTTCGATCTGCACGACCTGCAAATCGAAAGCCTGCGCAGCCAGTTCGGCGTGATCCTGCAAGATGACTCGCTCTTCAGCGGTACTATCGAGGAGAACCTGACCTTTGGCCTGCTGCGCAAGGTGCCGCGCGCGGAACTGGCGGAGGCGGCCCGCAACGCCAATATTCTCGATTTCATTCAGTCGCTGCCGCTGGGCTTTAAGACGGTGCTTATCGAGCGCGGCCAGGGCCTCTCCGGCGGCCAGCGCCAGCGCCTGGCCCTCGCGCGCATGTTTCTGCGCCAACCAAAGATCCTGGTTATGGACGAGCCTTCCTCTGCCCTGGATAATGAGTCGGAGGCCCTCATCCAACAGGCGCTCAAACGCCTGACACAGGGCCGCACGACGTTTATTATCGCGCACCGCCTGAGCACGATTCGCAAAGCTGACCAGATCGTGGTGATCGACAATGGCTGCATCGCAGAGCAGGGGACCCACGAGGAACTGCTGGCCAACCAGGGCGTCTACTGGCACCTGTACAACAGCTATGGGAGGATGTAGGGGGAGGGGAAACCGGACGCGGCAGTGTCGGCGGGCAAGGGAGCCGAAGGGGAGCCGAGGCCGGGTCCCTACGCAGGCTGGTGCCGCTCCAACAAGGCCAGCACTTGCGCCGCGTTGAGATCAACGTCGGGCGTCAAGCAGAGTCGATAGGCTGTAGCCTGGGAGGCCATATCCGAAAAGATGTCGAACATGTCATCCGCGCCTCCCGTCCGCGCGCGTTGCTGCGAGACATACTCCTGCATCAGCATGCTTACCGCCTGCGCGGCTGAGAGCGGTTCCGCGCGAAACTGGGCATCTCTATTATCGGCATCTATAAAGAGGATTACGCGTACCGGAGACTCGCTCACGATCTGCTGGCTAAAATAGTGCTGTGTAACGACATGGCGTTTTAAACGCTGGTCCGCTACCGCGCTTTCCATAAATGGGGCGCCATGTAGCAATTCAAATGCGCCCTTGCGCACGCCAATATCTTCGGGAAAGGCATAGACATGCACGAGATCATCGTCATGCCCTAGAAAGACGACATCATCCGCCAGGAAATTCATGCCCGCTCGCAAGCACGATAACACCAGCGTGCTCTTGCCACTGCCGGGCGAGCCAACAAACAGGGCGCCCGTATCTCCCAGGGCCACCGCGCCCGCGTGGATGATTTCGAAGCCATCATAGCCAAACAGCGAGCCAAGAACCATGTAGAAGGCGAAACGCGTCACGAACCACGGCTGGCACCTGGCCATCTCCTCTATGAAAACGCTGGCATGCAGGTCCTTTTTATGCAGCGCCCAACTGATGCGACTCGTGACTCCCGCGTGCGCCTGCACTTCGCGGAAACGGAACTGCGTCTGCTTATCCTTCCAACGCGTTTGCTGTGGACCCTCCACACCTGAAACCTCTTCCCACTCCGCATCCCCCGGACTTGGCTGGCCCGGCGGCGGCGGAAACGCCTCCAACGGCCCCGTCTCAAAAAGATAGCAGGTAAGCGCGATCGGACGATGCAAACGCGCCCCCGCCTGCCAGAGGAGATCTTCAGGGATCTCTACCGGCAACTGCGTGGCATGCTCATAGGTGTATTCGGCCAGCAGCTCCGCGTAATAGAGAAAAGACCGGATATGCTCAGACAGCTCCTGGTGATTCGTCACCACACGTACCATACGATGATGAAGTAGATACCACTGTTCATATAATGGCCCGCGCACCCTGGCTAAATAGGGCTGCGCGCGCTGTCGCTCAGCAGTATACATTTCTTTTCTCCCTGGGAAGACGGTATCAGGCAAGTAGCAGTGCGATACTACCATACTACGCTTTAAAAAACTATGCCCATAGTCACATTGGGCTATAAACAAGTCTCCTTGTCAAAATGACAAGCATCCTTGACAAAAACAGCATCAGGTTTTATACTATGTAAAGTAAACTTGTCTTAAAGACAAGCTCGCTTAGCAAAATTGGTGTGCCTGGTATCACCTCCGGGGAACTAGCAGGAAAGAAGTGACACAGTATGCAAAAAGTAGCATGGAAACGGTACCTCAAAGAATTTTCGTTGGCCATGGCGGCCTACGTTATTGTCCTATTGATTTCGATCACCCTGATCAACATCAGCCCACACTCGGCGTGGTGGCGTATTCCCCTGGCGCTGGCCCCAGTCATCCCGGTGATCTTTCTGATGATTGCATATATGCGCTTCATCAGCCGGATAGATGAGTTGCAGCGGCGCATCCAATTTGAGGCGCTGGCTTTCGGCTTCGGGAGCGCGGGCATTCTTACCTTTAGCTACGGTTTTCTTGAGCTTGTAGGTTTTCCACACATAAGCTGGCTTTACGTCTGGCCCTTAATGATCGCGCTATGGGGCATAGGCGGGGCAATTGTCACACGGAGATATCAATGAACAACAAGCTGAAAGCCCTCAGAACGATGCGCAATTGGGCAGCGGAGATAGCGATGAATAACAAGCTGAAAGTTCTTAGAGCGATGCGCAACTGGTCACAGGCCGACCTCGCTGAGCACCTGGATGTATCGCGTCAAACAGTCAATGCGCTAGAAACGAACAAATATGATCCCAGCCTGCCCCTGGCTTTTAAGATCGCGCACCTCTTCCAGTTGCCAATCGAAGAAATCTTTGAGCCAGATCCCGAAGTAGCACAAGAAAACAGAAAGGGTGAATAACATGAATACGACAAATTGGCTGGCTTTCGCACTACAAATGGTGCTCATGGTCCTTCTTCCTATTGGAGCAGCGATCTTCTTCAGGCAGCGTTTCCATGTTCCATGGGCCGTGTTCTTTATCGCGATGGGCTTTTACCTGATCAATCTTATTGTGCAACTACCGTTTGTGTTTGCCTGGTATGCCCTGTTCTCGAAGCTCCCGTGGCTGGCACTGCTGCTTGTGACACTGACCTATGGCATCAGCGAAGAAACGATGCGCTACCTGAGCTTCCGCGCCGGGCGGAGCATGCGCGCGAATCGCACCCCCAATGGCGCTTTGCTGGCCGGTATTGGGCACGGGGGGACGGAATCGATCGTCTTCGCCCTTGGCGCTGTCTTCAGCCTGTTGACAGCATTGCTGGCGCCGCAGGCGCTGAAGGCGTCGGGCGTGAGCGCGGCAGCCGTCCTGAATGCGCCCTGGTGGACATTCGTTCTCGGTGGCTTCAGCCGCATTCTGGCAATGACTGTTCACCTGGGCTTCGCGACCCTTATCATGCTGGCCTACCGCCGCTCATGGCTGTTCTACCCCCTGGCCATCCTGCTACACTTTGTGGTAGACTTCACGACATTCGGCATCCAGAACCTGACCGGTAGTATATTCTGGACGCTCCTGCTATTTGCTTTCTGGGCAGTCGTGGCAATACTCCTGCTTGTACGGGTACGCCGGATGAACCTGGGGACCGTGGAACAAACGGAGATGCCGGCAGAGAGTTCACAGCCAGGCGTGCCGGCAATCTGAGGCAACGCGTAAGGTCACAGGGCGCGCCCCCTTGTAAGGTGACGCGATCTCGCCCTATTTAGTATCGACCAATGGGCAAGCCATCGCCCCTACGTGAATTGGAGGCATCCATCATAACTCACAACAATGATATAATATCTATCTCAGATCTATTTTAGAATCGTTAAAGGTGTAGGAGTGGTGCCTTCATATCCTGCTACCGTTGAATATCGGTTGGTTACGCGGGCTTGTCAACTGCGCCCCTACACCTTTTGTCTCCTATACCTCTCATTCCCAGTGAGTGGGTATCCAGAACGGAGGTTTTATGAGCATTCAATCAATCAATCCGGCGACCGAGGAACTTATCGAAACGTTTGAACCCTCTAACGCGGAACAGGTACACCAGGCACTCGATGATGCTCGCGCGGCTTTCCTGGAGTGGCGCGAGACGAGCTTCTCGCAGCGGAGCGCGCTCTTCCATCGCGTGGCCGGCTACCTGCGCGATCACAAGGACGAGCTGGCGCGCACGGCGACGCTGGAGATGGGCAAGCCTATCGCGGAGGCTGAGGCCGAGGTCGAGAAGTGCGCCTGGAACTGCGAGTTCTACGCCGATAACGCCGAGAAGTTTCTCGCCGATGAGCCTGTGGCCACGAACGCACGCGAGAGCTATATCTCCTTTCAGCCCCTGGGCGTGATCCTGGCGCTTATGCCCTGGAACTTCCCATACTGGCAGGTCTTCCGCTTCGCCGCCCCCTCAATGATGGCCGGCAATACGGCTGTGCTTAAGCATGCCTCCAATGTCTCCCGCTGCGCCCTGGAGATCGAGCGCAGCTTCCGGGAGTGCGGCTTCCCCCATGGCGCGTTCAGGACGGTGCTGGTGCCGGGCGCCGAGGTCTCAGCACTGATCGCCGACCCGCGCGTGGCGGCGGTGACGCTGACCGGCAGCGAGGCCGCCGGCGTATCGGTAGCCGCCGCCAGCGGCCAGGCCCTGAAGAAGAATGTGCTGGAACTTGGCGGCTCGGATGCCTTCATCGTGTTGGAGGATGCCGACCTGGACGCTGCCGTGCAGATGGCCGCGCGCGCCCGTTTTCAGAATGCTGGCCAGAGTTGTATCGCCGCCAAGCGCTTTATAGTGGTGGAGGCGGTCGCCGAGGCCTTCGAGCAGAAGTTCGTGGAGGCCACCCGCAAGCTGCATGTGGGCGATCCCTTGCAGCGCGAGACCCAGGTTGGCCCGCTGGCGCGCGGCGACCTGCGTGAAGCCCTCGATAAGCAGGTGCGCGACTCTGTGAAGATGGGCGCCCACGTGGCTATCGGCGGGCAATCCCTTGAGGGCAAAGGCTACTTCTATGCCCCCAGCGTCGTGACCGGCGTGACCCCTGAGATGCCGCTCTTCCGCGAGGAGACATTCGGCCCCGTGGCCGCCGTCATTCGCGCCCGCGACACCGATCACGCGGTAGAGCTGGCCAACGATTCGCAGTTTGGCCTGGGCGGCAACCTGTGGACCCGCGATATCGAGCGCGCCCGCACGCTGGCGCGCCGCCTGGAGAGTGGAGCCATCTTTATTAATGGCATGACAACCAGTGACCCACGTTTGCCATTTGGGGGAATCAAACGCAGTGGATATGGACGCGAACTTTCCACCTTTGGTATACACGAGTTCGTGAACATCCAAACCATATGGATCGGCCTAGCCGCCAGCGCACCTACTACAGCGCCCAGCGAATAATACGAGAGGCATTATGTAGCGTGTGGCATCCACGGGGCCGGCGAGGCAAGCCACACGCTACATAATGCCTCTCTCTTTACCCCTGTGGTAGACTATGAGAGCATCAAAGCAATATGCTAACAAAATATACGAATCCAATGCCCATGCTATTTTAGATCGTATGTAGGAGGACAGAGAGATGTCAGCCCCCGAAGAACACATTACCGGTCGCTGGTGGGCCGAGGGCGATACGCCCGTCCACGCGGATTCCCGCGTGACCTACCTTGTAGATGGGCGCGCGGCCATGCTCACTATGTGCATACATTTTCTCAAAGCGCGCCGCTATATCTACACGGCGAACTGGGGCATCACCGCCACAATGGACCTTGTGCGCGGCACCGACCACTACGCGGGACCCAACGGCAGCCCACAACAGGAGATGCTGCTCTCCGAACTGCGAGCCGAAGGTCTGCAAGAGGCGGATATCGCATTCTGGATGACCCAGGAACTTTCCGTACAAAACGTGCTGCACTACGCGGTGAGCAAAGGGGTGGAGGTCAGGTCACTGCTCTGGGATTGCCCAGAGGTCTTCGCCCATTACAGCCCGAAGTTAGCCCACGAGCAACTGACCCAGGCTGGCGTGATCTGCCTGCTCGATGACAGTTCGCGCGGAATCCTTCACCATCCGGCGGAGTCCCTTCACCAGAAGATCGCGGTTGTGGACGGTCTCTTCGCTTTTGTCGGCGGCATCGACCTGCTGATCGAGGCTGGCGACGATTTTGATCGCTGGGATACCCACTCGCATCCCTTCCAATCTCACCTCCGCACCCTGCATCCACCAAAGTCGCCCCATCCCTGGCACGACGCGCATAGCTTGCTCGAAGGTCCCATAGCCGGCGATGTCGAACTCAATTTGCGCCAGCGCTGGAACGATGTTGTGCAACGCCACAGGCTGGATGCGAACCTGGCAATCCCTGAACATCCCTCCGCGCCCGCCATCCCCAGCAAAACGATCGCCCAGGTCGCGCGTACGATTCCCCAGCACACCTATAGCTTCGATCCTCCCAGCGGCATCCAGGGCATCGCTCAGCTTTATGGACACGCCCTGGGCAATGTCGAACGCTTCCTCTACGTGGAGAACCAGTACTTCTGGCTGCGTGCGTACATTGGGCTGGATATTCCTCTGGTGAGCGTGGATAGCGTGGATATGGAATACAATATCCTCAAAGTAGGCGAGGCGCTGAAACGCGGCGCCTCGGTAGTGATCGTCCTGCCCGACCATCCTAACGTCGGTCGTGCGTTCACCGATGCCGGTCTCGAACGCCTGAAAGCGGAGGCTCCCGAAGCTGTGGCCCAGGGACGCTTGCAGGTGTTCTGCCTCGCCACCTCGATGCTCGATGGCCCCAAAGCCCGCTATCGCCCGATCTACGTTCACGCCAAAGTGGCGATCATTGATGATCTCTGGACCACGGTCGGCTCCGGGAATCTGAATAATCGCGGCATGCGCGACGATACCGAGATGAATGTGGCCACGTTCGACTCCCACCTCGCGCAAGGCCTGCGCCTGATGCTCTGGGGCGAACACCTGGGCCTGGTTCACGACGATGACCTGCTGACGCTCTCGCGCTTCCTGGGCGGTCAGCCCCTGCACCCACAAAAGCGCGCGCGCGCCGAACAGTTGCTCTCTTCCCTGCAACAATTGCTCGGCAACCCCGAAGACGGCATACGCCTGATGCGCGAGCGCGCCCAGGAGAATCTCCAGCACTTCAAGGCAGGCGAACTCCTCGTCGGACACCTCCTCCCCTACCTCACCGCGCAAGAGGCCAAAGAATACGGCCTGAACTTCCGCGAGGAGCACGGCTGGGTCGAGGAAGAAGGCGCTACAGTGTAACACGCTCTGTTCCTATGCGAAATGGGAGGAGATGCAGGCCTGCATCTCCTCCCATTTCGCATAGGAACAGAG
>JALYVR010000749.1 GCA_030853145.1 Chloroflexota bacterium
GTTGACAAGCCCGCCTGTTCTTCGGCGAATGGTCTTCGGTGAACAGGCGGGCTTGTCAACCGCGCCCCTACGTCCGAGAATGCACCTATCTTGCTTGACGCTTCTTCCTGTTCATGGCTACAATGAGGTACACAGTTCTACTATGTGGCTTCACCGTTTTTGAGAGGAGAGGTGACTTTTTTGAAACGCTTAGAAGCGGCCAGGTGCATCATGGGGCTGCTCTTTGCCATTTTCTCGCTCTCCACCTGTAGCTTTACATCTCAAGTTTCCGCGCAGACCGCCACATCCTCCCTGGGTATCACCGTCTCTGTGCGCCCCGATGGCACCTATATGGTGATGTCCCATACCCCTGACTGGACCTTTGGCGGCACGCTGGGGCAGCCGCTGGCCCATCTGACTGTCCATCCGGGCAGCGACGCCATTGGCCTGTATAAAGAGCTTGTTTTCGACTACCAGGACCAGGCCGGCACTCCCAGGAGCGGCAGCATTCGCCTGTATGAGAGGCAGCCTATCATCCTGTTTGCTGATACGTACCTGGCCGCAGCAGGCAACAGCGCCCCTTTCCCGCGCCTGACCAGCTACCCCCGTCACCTGTATAGCCTGGGCTACAGCGGTACCTTCGCACGGCCTGACTTTCACGCGCCAGCCCCAGGCTCTGCCAGCGACGGCCCCCTGGTTCGCTACGATCAACAGCAGCAGACCTTTATCCTCTCGCCCGCCGCGAATTTTATGGTCGCAAACATCACGCCAGGCCTGGATGGCGCCCTGGCCAGCGGCATCGATCCGGCCATCACCAGCCTGCCACAGGGCTTCACGCAGCGCACCATCCTGGTCATCGATCACACGCTCCACCAGGCCTACCGCACCTGGGGAGATGCACTCACCACGCTCCAGCATAAGACGCGGCCCGCCAACGATGCCTCTGTTGCGCTCAACTCCCTGGGCTACTGGACAGACACCGGCGCGGCCTATTACTATCACTTTGAGCGCGCCAAAGGCTACGCGGGCACGCTGCTGGCAGTGCGGGCATATTTTCAGAGCCTGGGGATTCCGCTCGGATATATGGAACTAGATAGCTGGTGGTATCCGAAGGGAGGCGTCGCACACTGGCAGGGAGACGGCACAGCCCTAAGAGGCGGCATCTACACCTATAGCGCCGACCCCAGCCTCTTCCCTCAGGGTCTGCCCGCCTTCCAGCAACAACTGGGCCTCCCCCTGGAGGTTCATGCCCGCTGGATCGATCCCGCCAGCCCCTATCGCGCCTCCTTCACGATGTCGCATGATGTCTCCACCGACCCTCGCTACTGGCGTGGCATCGCGGCCTACCTCAAGAGTGCGGGCATCAGCACCTATCAACAGGACTGGCTCGACCATAACGCGCTCCCGGCAACCAACCTCCATGATCCCCAGGCCTTCATGGGCAACATGGCGCAGCAGATGGCGCTTGCTGGCATCGCGGTGCAGTACTGCATGCCGCTCACGCGTCATCTCTTGCAGAGCAGCATGTACAATAATGTGCTGACCACCCGCGTGAGCGACGATCACTTCACACGCGACCGCTGGACCCATTTTCTCTATACGTCCCAGCTTGCAGGCGCGCTAGGCCTCTGGCCCTGGAGCGACGTGTTCATGAGCACGGAGACCGATAACCTGCTGCTCTCAACCCTTTCGGCCGGCGTCGTCGGCGTAGGCGACCCACTTGGCACTGTAAGTAAAACAAATCTGTTGCAGACCATCCGCGCGGACGGCGTAATCGTCAAGCCCGATGCGCCCATTGTTCCCAGCGACGCCATGTATGTCCAGGATGCGCAGGGCCGGGATACGCCGATGGTCGCCTCCACCTATACGGATCACAATGGCATGAAGGCCCTCTACGTCTTCGCCTACCGGCGCGGGCAGAACACGACGGCGACCTTCACGCCCTCCTCGCTCGGCCTGAACGGTTCGGTCTACATCTACAATTACTTCACCCATAAAGGCCAGATCGTGCGCGCGGGTGATAGTTTTAGTGCTAGCGTGACGGATGCCGCGTACTACATCGTTGTGCCTGTTGGAGCATCGGGTATCGCCTTCTTAGGAGACAGCGGGAAATTCGTCTCACTGGGCAAAAAACGTGTCACTTCCCTGGCCGATGATGGGAAGGTGCAGGCGACCATCAGCTTCGCGCCGGGCGAACGATCCGTAACGCTGTACGGCTATGCGCCCTCGCGTCCCACCATCAGCGCGTCAGCGGGTACGGTCCAGGATATCATCTACTATACCTCAACGCACCTGTTCAGTTTTAAAGTTTCATCCGATTCGGCTCTGTCAGCCGTGTTAACTATAGCAGATTAGCTGATCTGACACTCTACTACGTGACAGATACGTGGGCGTGCTTACTACATTTGAGAGGAACCGAAGCATATGCGCATCTCGCTCCCCGGCAGTCACGGAGGCCGCGCGCCCGCCTTAAGCCGGCGGCAGGCATTTATCGTTTTGGGGATCATTTTCCTGGCAGTGATCGTGCTGGCTGCGCCTTTTGCCATCGGGATCTTCTCGCGTTCGACACCCGGCCTGGGTCTCCCCTCAAAGGGTAATCTTGACCTTGCTCAATACGTCAATCCCTTCATCGGCACAGAGGCTACGCCGCAGAGTACACATCTTGGCCCCGGCTTCGATAGCGGCAACGTGTTTCCAGGCGCGAGCTACCCACATGGTATGGTGCAATGGAGCCCGGACACGACAACCGCGCCCGGCGGCTACCGCTACAACCAGAACACTATCAATGGCTTCAGCCTCACGCACTTCAGTGGGCGCGGCTGCTCAGCCTATCAAGATATTCCTTTTATGCCAACGCTGGGAT
>JALYVR010000750.1 GCA_030853145.1 Chloroflexota bacterium
CCCCCCAATTTTATATTCCCTTCAAAGGCAATAGTTCCCGTTCCCCCATAAAATGTCCCTTTGAAGTGGAGGTGCTCGTGAGTATCGATTGTTCCTGTAAAAGGACCATTGAAACCCAGACCGGTATAATAGCCGCTGATGCGAGGTCCATGTTGCTGGATATTTGAAAGGATCAGGTCTGTGTGACCTGCTATAACATCGTGAATTGAACCCACATAACAGGTTTTTAGTAACGCGTAAGGAGATGCGGAGGCCGGAGCCTGAGGAACTGCCGTCCCTAGTGGACAGGGCTGGGCCGCGACTGGTGGGACCGCGTGTGTAGGCGCCGGCTCTATAGGCCTGATATGCCGGACAGGGACCGGGTTAAGGCTTGTCCCGAACTTTGATTGGCTCACGAAGAGGCCTATACTGAGCAGCAGCACTACCGCCAGCAGTGGGAAAATAGCGCGTTTTCTGTTATGAGACAGGGATATTGCTGTCTGCGTCTGTGCAGGTCGCGAGACCTCTACTGGCGCCAACGCGGGGGGTGGGATATGGTTGTATTCAGAGACTGCTGCCGGCTTTGCCTCGATAGACGATGTCCGTGTACGCTCAGAGGTTACTGATAGTGCTGGCAGGACTTCTGTTGTATCCAGAGCACTTGATGCAAGAGGTGCTGTGGACTCAGTTTCTATAGGGGGGTCTTGCTGTGTTGCGTGAGCATACAGTGAGCGCCATAATTGCTCGACGCTAGAGAAGCGTTCCTGGCTGTTCATCGCCATGGCACGCTGTATATCTTCAGATACCGTTCTGGGAACAGAGGGTACATACTGATGGACCGGCACCAGCGGGTCGATTTCCTGGCCCGGTATGATGCGATTGATGGCATCGGTGGGAACGGTGCCTGTCAGAAGTGTGTAGAGAGTTGCGCCCAGCCCATAGATATCGGTGCGCGGATTCGTTTTTCCCCCGTATTGCTCAATTGCCGCGTATCCAGGGGTGCCGTGGCGAAGCGTGGTGGTGGTCCCCTCCGGTACATAGGCCTTGGCGAGACCAAAATCAACCAGCACACCTCCATCGCTCGCCGCCGGTACAATGATGTTTGGAGGCTTAATATCGCGGTGGATAATAGGCGGTACCTGGCGATGCATGTAGCTGATCGCGTCGATAATGGGGGCCATGATGACCAGAACCCGTGACAGCGGAATGCGTTTCTCCTTTTGCTGCCGGCGCAGTTGTTCCAGGTCCGCTCCCTTGATATAATCCATGAGCAGATAGACGCGTGTCTGTTCTTCATCGTCAAATACATGATAGACACGCGGTAACGCCCGGTGTTGAAGTCTTTTGAGGATCTCACCCTCAAAGATGACGCGCTCCCGCTCCCGGGAGGTGAAGCTGAATACCTCTTTGAGCGCGAATAACTCGCCCTGTGGGCTTATTTTCCTCACCAGGTAAATGGCTCCAAAACCACCTGTGCCAAGATGGGCCTCAGTTCTGTAACGGCTTCCATCAGGGGCTTGTACGATGGCCCCAATGGGAAGGGCTGTTTGCATCCTTTGCACGTCCCACCTCGATAATTGCGTTAATCTCCATATTATGCCTCTATTATAAACAAAGAAAGCGCTATTATACAAGTCTATTGTATGATTCGTTTCTATCCACATTCTACCCAAAATGGAGACACTGTAGCCAGTGGCTTGCGCGCCGCATCGTGACGTGCGCGCTCGTAAGATTCAGCCGACAAAATCGCTACTAATCGTAGGCTACTTGCCCTTCGTAGCTGCGTGATTGATCATGCGGGGGCAAGCCGTTCGGTATAGCTGCTACGCGCGATCAAGCGCGCAGCTACGAAGAGCAAGCGACTTTTGCGAAGCCCTGCTTCGCATGTATATATTTGTGTTTACTATCGGCGCTTTGATACGTTATAGCTAGTGGGGAGATGTTAAATGAAGTTGTTAGAAGGAGGTTATACTTGTGAAACGAAAACCCTCTCTGGCCCTTATCCTACACTGTATATCGATCATTCTCGTTGCGTTTGTTCTCGCGGCCTTTCCAGGTGCAGCGACGCCCTCGGCCTCGGCTGAGACTCCGGCGTTTGTGCGTGTCATGCATGCTTCTCCTGATGTTGGTACGGCCGATGTCTTCCTGGATGGCGTCAAAGCGCTCAGCAATTTCCAGTTTGGCACCGTCACGCATTATCTCAGCATTCCGCCCGGTCCGCATAGAGTTCAAGTTGCGCTGATTGGGAAAGACCCCAGCGCGTCTATGATCTCCCAGGTGCTCTCGGTCCAGCCTGGTGTTGCCTACACGGTAGCTGCGCTAGGTAGGGAGTCCACAGGCTTTAAGCTGGAGGTCTTCGTCGATAATAACCGGCTGGCTACGGGTAAGTCAAAGGTGCGCCTGTACCATCTTTCTCCCGGCACTGGTGGGGTGGATCTCTCGTTAAACGGAAGTACTCTTATAAATGGGATCTCCTATAAGCAAGCCAGTAACTATGCTACGCTTCGCGAGGGGTCCTATGCGTTCAATGTAAGCATAGCCCAGCCTCGCGCTGTTCAGTCTTACGCGGTGTCACTGAAAGCCAATACGGTCACGAGCATATTCGTAGTTGGTGTCTTCAACGGTACTCCGCAGTTTCAGTTTATATCCTCGCAGGAGCCTGGTATACCCGGCCTGCCCCAGACCGGCAGCGACCCCAATGCCAGTCCTGCCCCGCCGGCACAGGGTACGTTGCCTCTGAATCCCTGGTTGCCCGCCGCGCTCGCGCTCTGCTTACTTGGCGCTGGCGTGGTAGCTCGCCAGAAAGCCAGAGTAGCTGCTCACGAAAAAGTGCCTGCTCACAAGTAAGATCTATGTGTAGAGA
>JALYVR010000751.1 GCA_030853145.1 Chloroflexota bacterium
CTTCTCAAAAATTCGGGATGACTCATAAATAGCAAGCGACTTGTGATTGGTCCTGACATTTAGGACTATGCCCTTTTTTTTAGGCGCGCATTCCGTTATAATGCCAGGTGTCAGATGCATTGATTGCGGCCTATGCTCTATAGGCAAAGAGGGCCGCGCATAGGTGCAACATATTTGCGATAGGGGGGAAATACGCGCATGGCTCGTAATTCCGCTGAGTTACTGGGGGTACCTGATGAATTACAGTACTGGATACCGGGGGAAATGGTGGTGGTGGTGCAGCTTCCCCGGCGGCTCGCCGAAGATGAGCAAGACGTACTGGCCGAACAAGTGCGCGCCCAGCTTAACGCGCTGCTTTCGCCGCATAACCTGCTCGTAGAAACATACGGCACTTACGGGCGCTGGCGGGTCACACCTATGATGCCGCCTATCCGCCGGCGGGCGTTTATCTTCGGCCTGCACCGGCAGCAGCCACTAGCGGCCATCTTCTTTCACGTCCGGCATACAGACCCGGCGGTCACGGACCCGATGCCACTGGCGGTCTCGCATCTACAGGTGCGGCTCGAACAGATGGCACAGGTAGGGTTGCAAATTGTTTCCATCATGCCGAACTGGCTGGTAACCGCGGCACCTGTGCATTATAGCGCGGGGGGAGCGGCGCTCCCGCCCCGGCCGGCGCCCCCACTCGACGTGGCGGCAAAGGAGAAGCCTCCCCTTGGCTGGCATACGTCATTTGTCAACCAGGGCACGCTCCTCGATCCCAATGGTGGTCAGGAAGTCACGATCGCTGTGCTGGATACCGCCCATCATCCTGATCGTCTTCTCAGCGCCGCCAGCCGCCCGGAGTTCCAGCGGCACTGGCTGCTGCAGCGCCTCGCCAACGACCTGCGCAGCGAGAATGGGGCCTTCGAAATCAACTACGACCGCTACCCACTGCCCAATGATGTACGCACCGGCCGCGACCGCTACGGGGAGGCCAGCTATTATATGATGCCCGATCACGGCATTTTTGTAGCCGGCATCATTCGCGATCTCCTCCCACGCGCTCGTATCCGGCTCATCCGCATCCTCAATGATTACGGCGCCTGCGATCTCTACAATCTTTTCGCGGCCCTGACTGACCTGGAGAAGGAGCTAGCTGCAACCTCTACTCGGCGCTTCGTCATTAATCTCAGCCTGACAGTCATGCCTGACGCGCTGCGGCTCCCGTATATCTGGTTTGATGACCGGCAATGGGCCAGCACACAGTTGGCAAGCGTGACGCGCGTGCTGGCCCACATTGAGGAGGGGCTACGCCTGCTCTTCGAATCGCTCTTCGCGCATGGAGCGTTGATCGTGGCTGCTGCGGGCAACGACTCGCAGGTGGCGAATAAGCAGGGACAACGCATCCGCCCACCGCGCGCCCCGGCTCGCTTCGAGACGACGATGAGCGCGACCTCGGTAAACAGCCGCGCCAGGCCTTCGCTCTTCGCCAATATGGCAGGCGTCCCGTCAGCAAGCACAGGGGTGGCTACCTTTGGCGGTGACAGCGATGGATTGGTGGATGCAAATGAGCTGCCAGATGCGGTGCGCGGCGTCTATATCTCGTCGGTGTTCCCTAGCAACGAGCAAAATACCTCCGGTTGGGCCGATTGGTCCGGCTCGTCGTTCTCCGCCGCGATTATCAGCGCGCTTGCTGGACATCTGATGGCGCGGGGCTTGACTGCCTCTGACACCATGTCCAGGATCACCGCCGGCCGGGAGCAGCGCACGGATAGGCTGTATGGTTCGCGCCTGGAGGCTCCCACCCTGCTGGCAAATATTATCCGCGCGCAGCAACGTTTCGGATTGTGACCTGGTTCACAATCAAACAGCGAAATAGCACCTCCCCAAGCGTTCAAACCTATGGTAGACTAAGCACACTGCATATGACTAGGACGGGCATCTTGCTCTCGGCTGGTCGCCCGGTCCGCTACTCATGTTTATATCATCTTTGCCAGGTAGGAGGATCGCTATGCGGCGCTGCGAATTTTGTGGCTCGAACATACCCGAAGGGGCTAGCTTCTGCGGGCATTGTGGACACACGCCCAGGGATGCCGCCGAGTCTCTCACCAATGCGGGTGGCTTCTCTACCATAGGCCTGGATGATCAGGAGACGCGACCCACGGCAGGCACATTTCAGGACCCGCCCCTCATGCAGTCTCAACCGGGGCAGGACCATCAAACCGTATTGATGCAGGATGACACGGCCCCTGGCAATAATGAGCAGGACGAAGATGAAGAGGAGAAACGGCGGCGCGCGGCCCTGCTTGGGCTGGCATTTCCGCTGGCAGCAGGTGCGCAGCCAGGGGCCGCGAACGTGCCGATGGCACAGGGTATGCCGCAGATTGGTGGTGTCCCTTCCGTTGCGGGGACCCCTGGTCCTGGAATGGGGGCGGGACAGATGGGCGCAGGCGGTGCGCCTCCCTGGCTCTATGACGCCCCCCCATCATCAGCTCCGCCGCAGTATGCTCCACCGCTACATCCGCATCCGACACATGGTCCTGGCACCTCCCCAGGGACAACCGCGACGGGGCCGAGTGGCTGCCTTGTCGCTCTGATCGTGGCACTGATTACTATCGTAATCATTGTCAGCAGCATCGCAACCATCAGCCTCACCATCCTGGCGCCCGCGCTTTCCACGCTGAGCGGCACCACCGATGTGCTGCCTGGAGGCATCCTGCCGCTGCATGGCGACCATTTCTTGCCGGGGAGCAGCGCCAGCCTCACACTAGATGGTTCGCAGCCGCTCGAATTCGTAGATATGGCTCCCAGCGCCAGCTTCGCCTATACCGGGAGCGCGGCCGCATTGGCCCTGGATA
>JALYVR010000752.1 GCA_030853145.1 Chloroflexota bacterium
ACATTGAACCAGCCGCGCTCCTGGGCCACCACCGTCGCACGCTGGCCGGCGTCACTGATCAGCCCCGGAACAAGTTCGACCTCGGCACCATAGAGGCGTGCCTGCTGTATGCAATCGGCGGGAGCGTCCTCTGGCGCGACCACATAAGCCGGTAATCCGGCGCGGGCGGCATAGGCGGCCAGGGCGGCCCCGGCGTTGCCCGCCGTCGGCGTCACAAAGCCGCACACACCCAGTTCCACCGCGCGCGACACCGCCGCCGCCATGCCTCGTGCCTTGAAGCTGCCCGTGGGATTCTGGCCTTCGTCCTTCACAAAAAGCCGCGCGCTGTGCTCCATACCCTGTGGTGCCAGGCGCGGAGCGACCAGCAGCGGGGTCATTCCTTCGCCCAGGCTCGCGATATGGCGTTCTTCGCGCACCGGCAGCAGTTCGTGGTACCGCCACATGCTGGCTTCATGCCGCGCAACCTCATCGCGCGTGAGGTTGCGCGCGACAGCGGTCAGGTTGTACTGCGCCAGCAGTGGCCTCGCGCAGCACTGGCTCACGCTCTGAAGTTGGTCTGCCTCGTGTTGTCGCCCGCACAGGCTGCATTGTAGATGGCTCAGGTAGCTAAAACTGGCGCTCATATGTCATAGTATATCACACAGTTCTTGTCTTTCCCTGGTCTTTCTGGTACCATGACCGTATGACAGAGACACTCCTTCAAGCCGCGTCACAGGATTGGGATATCGTTGGCCACGAACAGGCTATCGACCTGTTGCGGCGCACGTTGGCGGCCGAGCAGGTACGCCATGCCTACCTGTTCAACGGTCCGGAGCATATCGGCAAGTCGCTGCTGGCGCTGCGCTTCGCCCAGACCCTGCTGTGTACCGGTGGGCCAGACCCGCGTGTGGCGCCGGCGAACCCGTGCAATGCCTGCCTGGCCTGCCGCAAGGTACTGCATGGCAATCATCCCGACCTGCATATCATCAGCAGGCCGCGCGATAAACAGTTTATTATCATCGAACAGGTCCGTGCCTTGCAGGGCGAATCCGCGCGCAAGACTCTGGAGGGGCGGCGCAATATCTTCATCATCCTGGGGGCGCACGAGATGAACCCGCAGGCCGCGAACTGTCTCCTGAAGACGCTGGAGGAGCCGGAGCCTGATGTCGTCTTGTTGCTCACTGCCCCGGACCGTGGCCTGCTCCTGCCGACGATCCTCTCGCGTGTGCAGTATGTGCCCATGCACCTGCTCCCTCCTGGCAAGATCAGGGACGGCCTGGAAGCACAGTGGGAGGTCGAGCCACAGGAGGCCGCGGTCATCGCGGGGCTGGCCGCTGGTCGCATGGGCTGGGCCGTGCAGGCGGTAGAAAATGAGCACCTGCTGACCGACCGCAAAGAGCAGCTCGATCTACTGGCCAGCCTGCTCGCCGCCGGCCGGGTACAGCGCTTTGATGTGGCCCAACGCCTGAGCGCCGATAGCGACAGGGCGCGTGCCGCGTTGGAGTTGTGGTTGCTCTGGTGGCGTGATATGCTACTGGCAGCAAACAATAGTCTTGACCTGACTGTCAACGTGGATATGCGTGATCTTCTGCAGCAGCAAGCGACAAAAATCGGCCCATCCGAGGCCGAACGCATGGTGCGCGCCATCTTACGCACGATGGAGGCCCTGGACCAGAACGTCAACGCGCGCGCTGCACTCGAAGTCTTAATGCTGGATATGCCATCGAAGGCGTAGAGGAGCAGGCTACCTGCACCCCCATTATTCGCGAAGAAGGAGCGCCGAACATGCGAACCGATTTCCACCACCTGCTTATCGCGCGGGATAGCGGTGTGCTCACGATCACCTTCAACCGTCCAGAAGTGCTCAATGCCTTCAACGATGCCATGCTTGATGAACTGTACGAGGCCATTGAAGCCGCCGCTCACGATGAGGCTGTGCGCTGCGTGGTGCTCACGGGCGCGGGCAGGGCTTTTGGGGCAGGACAGGATCTGCGCGGCTTCTCCGAGGCGCATGCCAGCGGCCGGCAGCTCAAGGTTAGTGAGCATCTGGAGAAGTATCACCGCGTCGTCTACGCCATTCGCAGCATGCCCAAGCCGGTAATCGCCGCCGTGCGCGGCGTGGCGGCCGGCGCGTCGTTCAATATCGCGCTGGCCTGCGATATGCGCATCGCCGCCGATAACGCGCGCTTCATTGAGGCTTTTGCCCGAATTGGCCTGGTGCCCGATGCTGGTGGTGGCTTCTTCCTGCCGCGCCTGGTGGGCCTGGGCAAGGCACTGGAGATGGCTATGCTGGCCGACGAGGTCAGCGGCCCGGAGGCCGAGCGCATCGGGCTGGTCAACAAGTGCGTGCCGGAGGCTGAGTTTGAGGAGGCGACACTGGCCTTCGCCCGCCGCCTGGCCAAGGGTCCGACGCGTGCTTATGGCCTGATCAAGGAACTCTTCAACAAGGCCATCGAGAGCGACCTGCACACAACCCTGCGCCTCGAAGGCGAACTACAGGATATCGCTATGGAGTCCGAAGATCACCGCGTCGGCGTCGCCGCGTTTTTGCAGACCCGGCGCCCGCCAGAGGAGTACCCCGGTAGATAGCTATGCGTATCGATGACCTGTCCCACAACAATACTTATACGCAGGGCGCCCAGCAGCGGGTGTGGTTGCAGCAGCACGCGCCGCAGCACCTGGAACAGTGCCACCGGCTTATGCTCCAGGCACTGCACCTGCGTCGGGCGAGTGCGTCCCGCAGTGTGCTCGTTCTGGGCGCTGGCGCCTGCACCGAGGTGCCCCTCGATGCGCTGGCGCGCGGCGCCGATGAAGTGGTGCTGGCCGACCTCGATCTGGCCGCCATGCAGC
>JALYVR010000109.1 GCA_030853145.1 Chloroflexota bacterium
CGGGGTCACGGCTTTACGGGGCTGGTGACGAGGGGGTGCCATTCCGCGACATCGCCGACGTCATCGGTCGCCACCTGAACCTGCCAGTGGTCAGCATTTCCCGTGAAGAGGCAGATGCCCACTTCGGCTCTTTTCTCAGCAGCGTGGCGGCGCTCGACATCTCGGCGAGGCTCGACATGCCGAGGTTGAGTGCACAGACTCGGGAACTCTTGGGGTGGCAGCCTGTGCATCCGCGACTTCTCTCAGACATGGAAGAGCACTACTTCAACACCTGATTTGAGGCTGAGGGCCACGCTCATGACAACGATCGCTTTCCGTATGAACGGACCGGAGTGAGAATGCGGGGAATAGAGCGCCGCCGATACCTGGTATGTACCGGCGGCACCTATGTATGTTAGGGTATAGTCGCGCCGCTGCGTTCGGGCAAGCGCGGTGCCAGAGCGGCCAGGCGTTGCGCGCGAATGGCGGGGGCCTGTGCGCGGCGCGTGGTAGCCGTGGTGGCGCGGCTGACGAGTTGGATGAAGCCATAGAGCAGGCCCCAGTTGATCACGCCTGTGACGATCAGGAAGACCAGGTTCGAGAGGCCCAGGGCATTCACCAGCAGGTAGATCATACCGGTCAGCAGGATATTGCCCAAGGTGACCGGGATGAGGATCAGCCAGGCGAACTGCATCAACTGGTCGGCGCGCAGGCGGGGCAGCGTCGAGCGAATCCAGATGAAGACGAAGCAGAGCAGGTAGATCTTGAGGACAAAGTAGGCCGCGGCCAGCACGTTGCCCAGCACCATCCAGCCAAAGGCCATGCCAGGCGCCGTCAGGACCCCCACACCGGGGCCGGACCAGCCGCCCAGGAAGAGCATGGTGGCGATAGCGGAGACGATGGTCATGTTGCCGTACTCACCCAGGAAGAAGAGCGCCCAGCGCATCCCGCTGTACTCGGTGAGGTAGCCGGCGACCAGCTCCGACTCCGCCTCCGGCAGATCGAAGGGCGCGCGGTTCGTCTCGGCCAGGCCGCAGGTGTAATAGATCAGGAGCATCAGCGGCTGCACCAGGAAGAACCAGGCCCACGGGGTGAAGCCCTTGAAGATGAAATCTCCGATAGCGGTACCCTTGCCAGGCCAGTCACTCGCCTGCTGGAACAGCATAATGTCTTTAATCGAGATAGTACCGATGCCCCCCGTAGTAAGCACGCTGGTAAGCATAATCACGCCCACCAGGGCCAGCACCAGGGGCAGCTCATAGGAGATCATTTGCGCGGCCGAGCGCAGGCCGCCGATCAGCGAGTACTTGTTGTTCGATCCCCAGCCGGCCATGATCACACCAACCACATCCAGCGAACTCATGGCCACCAGGTACACGATGCCGGTCGCCAGGGCCGTGCCCGGCAGGCCGATATAGGGAGAGAAGGGTATCACCGCGAAGGCCGCGATCACGGGCGCCATAAAGACGGACGGCGCCAACAAGAAAACCGCTTTGTCGGTCTTAGCCGCGTGGATATCCTCTTTCATGAGCAGCTTACCGACATCGGCCACGGTCTGCAAAAGCCCCCAGGGACCGGTATGGATAGGGCCCACGCGGTCCTGTATCCAGGCCATCACCTTGCGTTCGGCGAGGATCAGAATGATCGCGCTCGTCATAATAAAGCCGAAGACAGAGACGAACATAATGATGAATTGCAAGAATTGCCACGAGAAGATGCCGCTAATAAGCTGGCTCCACCATCCGTCGTCCGCCAGCACGAATGCGCTATACATAAGATAACTCCAATCGCAAAAACCCGGAAACGCGAGCCAGCGGGTGCGTATTCATATTGCCCTCGTTGGCTCGCGGCTATCTACTATCGATCAACCTCGCCCAGCACAATATCCAGGCTGCCCAGAATCGCCACCACGTCGCTCATTTTATGGCCGCGCAGCAGCTCAGGCAGCACCTGCAAATTCACAAACGAGGGTCCCCGGATCTTGGCGCGCCAGGGATATTCGCTGCCATCGCTGATAAAGTAGATCCCCTGCTCGCCCTTACTACTCTCGATAGCGAAGTACGTTTCGCCACGCTGGGGTCGCAGGGCAATCGGTGTGCGCGTGCAGATCGGGCCGCCAGGCATCTTATCGATGGCCACGTGACAGAGGCGCGCGCTTTCGGCCATCTCCTGCATACGCACTTTGTAGCGCGCGAAGCAGTCGCCCTCCTGGCGCACCTGCACATTCACCGGCACCTCGCGATAGGCCATGTAGGGGCGATTCACGCGCAGGTCGAAATTGACGCCGCTGGCGCGCAGGACCGGGCCGGTGAGGCCATAAGCCACCGCCTGCTGTGGATCAATATAGCCGACGCCTTGAGTGCGCGACAGAAAGATCTCGTTCCCTGTCAGCAACGTCTCAAGCTCTCGCAGGCCTTTGTCAAAACTGTCGAGCCAGGCCTCACACTCTTGCAGCCAACCCTTGGGGAAATCGTGCAGCACGCCGCCCACACGCATATAGTTCACATTAAAGCGACTGCCGCCCAGGGCCTCGAACAGCGCCATGATGCCCTCGCGGTCACGGAACGACCACAGCACCGGTGTGAAGGCCCCCAGGTCCAGGCCATAAGTGCCGACGCCCACCAGGTGACTGGCAATACGCTGAAGTTCGTTGGTGAGCAGGCGAATATACTGGGCACGGCGCGGTGGCTCGATGCCCATCACCTGCTCGACGGCCCCCGCGTAGGCCGTCTCGTTGAGCATGGGAGAGAGGTAGTCCGCGTTATCCATATAGCGGATGCCCGCCATAACCGTGCGATTCTCCAGGATCTTCTCGATCCCACGATGGAGATAGCCGATCACCGGTGTGCAGTCTATGACGGTCTCGCCCTCCATCGTCAGCACCAGGCGTAAGACGCCGTGCGTGCTTGGATGCTGCGGCCCCATATTGAGAACCATCTCTTCAGAGCGCAGATCCTCCGGTGCGTCCGTCACTATAGGTGTCCGGTTGATATCTTGATTCGTTAGCATAGGTTCCTCGTATCTATTGCGATCCTCAAGAAGCACCCGCCAGGGGGCACCCCTACATATTCTGTGATCGTGATCGCTGTTGTAGCAATTTACGCACACGAATAGCGAAACTGAATGACCAGAGCAGCGCCATCAGCGCGGCCAAAGCTCCGTAGAGGGTATGGTTGGGATCGACAGAAAAAAAGACGAACGAGATGGCGAGTCCCCAGCAGCCCAGCGCGACCATAAAGGGCCACAGCAGGCTTTGCGCGCTTAACACAGGAGGCGAGGAAAAGCCCCGCTTGCTCTGCACCGTGCGTGTCGCCTGGCCCTGGCTGGCCTGTTGCAGGCTCGCGGCGCCCTGATTGCCATTGCCGGTACTCCCTGGGCGCTTGTGTGAGGAGGGGCCACGTCCCTTCCGGCGCGCGCTGGATTTTGGCATTACCTGGACTCACCTTCTGGCTGCGACGCGGGCTGATGCGCTTCTACAGGCTGGGCATGTGGCTCCTGCACAAAAGTGGGCGTGCCCGGATGGAGGCGTTCCTCCATACCCTGACCGAACTTCTTCTTCACCACATGCTCGACATGCTGCTGCTGGAAGTTACCGGCTACGGCCATATTCGGATCGACCTGCGTGGTTGCGCGATGCTTCACAGTGAACGGCACCTGGTGGAAGTTCTTGAGGAGGGGATGCCCTTCAAAGTCGTCATCCAGCAACATGCGCCTCAGGTCGGGATGGCCGGCGAATTTGATGCCGAAGAGATCGTAGGTCTCGCGCTCCAGCCAGTTGGCGGTGATCCAGACCGAGACCACGCTCTCCACCTCTGGTTTCTCGTGGTCCAGGCGCACCTTGATTTGCAGCAACTGGTTGCGCGTCGTCGAGCGTACGTGATACACCGTCTCCAGGTGATCGAGCATATCGACGCCCGATATGCAACTGAGCATATCGAAGCCGAGCTGATCGCGCAGGAAGCGGCAGACCGCCACCAGGTTGGTGCGGTCAATCTCAAGCGCCAGGAAGTCTCCCTTGAGCGTTCGCGGGGTGAGGGCCTGGCCTGTAATCTGAGCAATGGGCGCGAGGTCACGGGCCAGCGCGGCGTTCTGATCGCGATAGCCACGGCTCGTGCTGGGAAGATTTGTTGAGCGTGGTACTAGATCCATCGAATGACTCCCTTGCGCCAGGCATAGGCCAGGCCCAACGCGAGAATGATGATGAAGAAGAGTATTTCAAAAAAGCCAAACAGGCCCAACTGTTTGAAGATCACGGCCCAGGAAATGATAAACACAATATCTACGTCGAAGGCCACAAAAAGTAATGCAAAGATGTAGAAACCAAGCGGATACTGCACCCAGGCCGAACCAATGGGAGTCTCGCCGGATTCATAGGTTTGCAGCTTCTCTTTGGTTCTCCGGTGAGGGGCCAGGAAATTGGCTGCGACCATAGTGACCAGGACGAAGCCAAAGCCAGCGGCCAGCAAGATACCAGCATATAAATAAGCAGAATTAGTAAACACGCGCTACCCTCCAGTGCTAGCCTTTCGCATGCACGCTCTATCCACGCGCAGGCTAGAAGATGCTGACTTGATTATAGCACAGGGATGAAGATGCGACAATTCGCGAAATCGGCCGCCCAGAGTGATATAAAATCGTACGCTCACATCCCAGCCTATAGCCGCGCAAGCGAGGCACACACGGGTGCGGCAAGCCGGTCCCCTACGCGGAATGGGGCCATATTTCGTGTACGGGCGCCGCTGGCCCAGTCGGCCTGCGCCTCTGGCCTACACCGACTGGCCTGCTTTGGTCTGCGCCCTCGTTTACGGCAGGCTCGGTATCGTAATGGTATCGGGTTTGGCCAGGATCTGGAGGCCAGTCTTGCCGGTCCGTTTCGCCACCTCGACGACCTGGGCGACGATGACGGTGATATTATCCTCGCCGCCGCCATCCAGGGCTAACTGGACCAGGCCATCGGCCACCGTTGACAGCTCAGCATCCGAGTCTGCCAGCACCTTCTCTATGGCGGGATCGCGGGTCATGTCCCACAGGCCGTCCGAGCAGAGCAGCAACTTATCATTGAGTTGGAGCTGCACCAGGAAAGGATCAACCTCCACGCCTGGCTTCTCGCCCAGGCTACGATAGATCTGGTTACGCTTGGGATGCGTGTAGATATCATCCGGCTTGATGATGCCCGCGTCTACCAGGCTGGCGACCACTGAATGATCGTGAGTGACCTTCTGGAGTCCCTGGCCCTCGCGATGCAGGTAGGTGCGGCTATCACCGACATTGGCTACATAGGCGGTAGAGCCGATAACCAGGGTCGTGGTCATGGTAGTGCCCATATCGCCACGCGCGCGCTGGTTATGCTCAAACACCGCCTGGTTGGCACATTGAACCCCTTCGGTCAGTAGTTTCAGGTACTCATCGTTGCTCAGATCTTTATTCTCGGCCAGCTTTGGCAGCACGAAGTTGACCGCGGTCTGGATCGCCAGGCGGCTGGCATCCTGGCCGTTGGCATGGCCGCCCATACCGTCAGCGACCACGAAGAAGCCATAGTGCTGCAACTGCGAGTTCATTACGCGCTTGCCCTGGGCGGCAAAGATGCTATCTTCGTTGGGCCTATGTTTACGCTTAATGCCAGGGTCCGTGCGCCACCCCACCGAGATGCCCAGCATGCGATTACGCCCCAAGCGGGTTGCTGGCGATGGGTTCTTCTCCGTAGGCGCCTGGCCGATCCCGGCCGGAAAATCCACGGTTGGTTGTTCGCTTACCTGGTTCAGCGGCGAGAATATCGCCGTTGGCTGCTCGCTGATGGGGGCAGGCGCGCCACTTTCCGGCGCCACTGGCGCGGGCGATGCCGGGGGTATAGCACGCAACCGCAGTCCTGAGGCCGAAGGTGAAAGCAGGTAATGACAGTTTGGACAATAGGCCACATCGGGCTGCACCGTCTGTCCACAGTGGGGGCAGCGCACCATAGTTGGGGCAAACGGCCCGTTGTTGGCTGGGACACTATTGTTATTACCAACAGAAACAACCTGCGGAACCGGCGAAGCTTGTGGGGGAGGCGGCGCCTGCGGGGAAGGCGGCACTGCTGGCGGCCCTTCCTTCTGGCGCTGGATCTCTAAATCGGCCTGGCGTTCGGCCTCCGCTTCGTCCGATTTGAATTGTTTCAGTTCGCGCCTGCGTCGCATGCCCGCGCGCCCTACCGTCTGTGTCACCAGTATCAACAACAACAGCAGCACGAGCACGACGCCCGCGCCGATCCAGAGAGCCAGCGGGAACCCAAGCAGCATGGGCCAGGTATCAGGAGAAGCTGAGTTCTGTCCTCCCGCTACCCTGGGTGGCTGTCCCTGGGACAAAGCTAGGAAATCCGCCGCGCCCTTAAACTGGCTGTCTTCGTTCAGGATGGCGTGAAAGGCGCTCTGGGCCACGGCAGTTTTATGCTCATAGTAGTTGGTAACGCCGGCACGCCAGTTCTGATGGAGCGGGCTTACACCATTTAGCGCGGGCATATTATTACTATGTAGCACGCGTGTGATATCTGCCAGAGTAGGCGGTGTGTCTCCATTCCCAAGATACATCCCAGACAAGTTACCCTGTGTATCCACCACCGGCATCCCTGGCTCATGCTGTGGAGTGCTGGAACCGCTGGTGCTAATGCCGGCGGGAGTCAGCAAGTCCTCGGCCTGGCCGGGCAGCGGAGAGAAGGAGAGCGCGCCTGAGCTCTCGGCCAGGCCAATACCTGTTTGAGGTAGTTGATCGCCGTTAGAGGGATCAAGGTAAGGCAGCTCTTTATCGGTATGGAATGGCAGTAAAGCCATATGCCTGGCGCAGACTAGCGCCGGCGTACACCATAAGACCGGATTGCTATTAGCAGGATCATTATCACTCAAGCAATTAAACGCATTAGGACCACATTGAAGCGTAGCAAGCGGCTGACCCGTGTACGTCGTGCTCGCGAAGATCTCGATCTTAGAGAGTTGCATCGAGGTTTGCGGCGAGCCAATCGCCGCCGGCGCGGTCTGGCAGGTAACCTGCGTAGGATTCACCAGGTCGCCGTCGGTCAACAGCCAGCTATTCAACTCTGTGGACACAGGCTTCCAACTTCTTACCATTACGCCAAGGCCCGTACACACAACACCCTGCCCGCCAGTGGATATGCCCACCGACGTAGAGGTCACGCCAGGGGTAGCTGTCCCGGGTTTACCAGAAGGTGACGATGGTGCCTGGCTGGCGACATAGGTGGTGCGCAGGCGCACTACCGCGACACCGGCCAGATCCAGCGCCTGATTTTTTCCAACGGTACCCCCAGCATGAGCGGTAGGGAAGGCAAAGGCGACGGCAGGCAGCACGAATTGTAGGGCAATGAGTACTGCGACGAGTACGAAGAGTATAGACAGCCCTATGCCCTTTCCCTTCTGAGGTCTAAAGCTATACGTACCCATTGGCTCTTTCTCCCGTATCATCCAGTCTGTAATGGGCTTGCTAGAATGCTGGCTCATCGTCCCATCCTGGCCTGCAGACGCTGCATCATCGCCTGAGCGTTGGTATTGTTTGGAGTGTCGCGTACGACATAACCACACTCGCGCAAGGCATCTGCTAGCTTGTTTTCGCGCTCATACACCTGGCTCAGTAGGAACCGCGTTGTATGATCTGCCGGATTAATTGTGAGTACCTGTACAAAACTACGTTCCGCAAGCGGCATCTGGTTCAAACGCCATGCAAGCTGGCCGATATCGTAATGGAGCGCGGCTTGCAGGGCCGGTACCTGCGGCGCCAGGCGCAGCGCCTCCTGAAACTCGCGCAGGGCCGCTTCCAACTGGTTTGTCTTCTGATAACACTGCGCAAGGTGCTGATGGGCTTCAAAATCATTGCCATTGAGCCGCAACGCCTGCGTATAGGCCGCGATGGCCTCACCGGGCCGCGACAGCTTCAGGTGATAGACATCGCCGACCAGCTTATGTGTTTCGGCATCATTGGGATTCAGCGAGACCGAGCGATTGTAGGCCTGGATCGCCAGGTCGGCCGAAGGAGGCTGGCGGCTTGCGAAGACCCTACCGAAGATTTTATGCACCAGGGCATTATTTGATTCGAGCGTATGGGCCTGCTGCACTGCAGTAAAGGCGGGATCGATGCGACCGGCAGCCAGGTGACTCAGAGCGCTAGTAATGAAAGGACCAGCGGGGCCTGTCGTGCCGCTCGTAGCCTGCAAAGGTGTCCTGTTGGGCGTCTGCGGACCAGGTGCGCCAACGAGCGAGGGGACCGCAACGGTGGACGGCTGCATTATAATGGGAGGCAGGTTAATAATCGCACGCTCCATGTCAGTGGCGTTGCTCCAGCGCTGCTCCAATTGTGGCGCCAAGGCCTTCATCAGCACCTGCTCAAAGGCAGGCGAGACATCGGGGCGCAACGCGCGAATTGGCGGGAAGGAGAAGATGCTGGGCTTGTTATTGGCGGCATCGTGATGTGTGAGCACGCGATGCAGGGTGGCGCCCAGCGCGTAGATGTCACTGCGCGGCTCAGGCATGCCGTGCAACTGCTCCGGAGGCGCGTAGCCAATGGTCATGATGATGGTTGACTGGCGCTGTGACTGGAAGGTACGCGCGATACCAAAGTCGATCAGCTTTATTTCGTCGCGGTCCGTGACCATGATATTCGAGGGTTTCAGATCGCGGAAGATGATAGGCGGGCTTTGGCGATGGAGGTAGCCCAGCACGCTACATATCTGCTGCGCCCAACTGCGCGCGCGCGCCTCTGAGACTCCATGCACGCCATTCATACCCGGTACGTTGCCTTCTTTCTCCAACACCTCGCCCAGCGTGCGGCCATCGATGAAGTCCATCACCAGATAGTGCCGCCCCTCTTCCACAAAGAAGTCGCGCACGCGCGGAATGCAGGGATGATTGAGTTCGAGCAGCAAGGTAGCTTCACGCTTAAACCATTCTACTGCCTGAGTGCGCTCGGCATCGCTCTGGAAATCATCAAGCATCTCCTTCACGGCGCAGGGGCGATCAAAGCGCGTGTCAATGGCGCGATAGACGGCGCCCATACCACCGGCAGCGGCCAATCGCTCTATCTTATAACGACCGCTGGAGAGCAGCACGCCCGGACTTAGGCGCCTGACACCGCTGGAACGCCCTCCACTCGCAGGAGATGCTGACTGGGGCGCGGATGGGGGCATAGCAGGCGTCATCCCGCCCGCACCGCTCTGGGGCGTCGCGGGATTGCCAACCGGCGCTGCATTTTTCGGGTCAGATGGATAATTATTTGCCATGTCTCATACACCGCTTAATTATACTGCCCTGAACTCCACTACGCTTGTACAGAGATATCGATACGCATGCATAATCCTTATACCATCTGGAGTTCAAGAAGAACATATACTCCATCGCTGGTTCTCATATTGGGCGCATTATACCATACTTTACCCCGATAGATAGTAGTGAATTGCATAGGTTAAATATGAAATCACTCACAGGCCGCCGACCCCGGAGCCGGCGGCTCAAGGAGGCCCGCTTCGCGTGTCCGTAGGGCGTGCCATAAGGTCACACCTATAGGACCAGTAGTACCTTCTTCTAGCGATCTGTCACAGCGTTGGCATGAGCCGGAAAACCCTCGAAGATGGCCAGGCGGCGCGTCGTCTCGCTCAGAGAGTCGTAGCCTTCCTGCGTCAGATAGGCAACACTGGTGCGCTTCAAAAAATCATAGACCGAGGTAGTGGAAAACGTGTGCGCGAAGCCACCGGTCGGCAATACCGCGTTCGTGCCCAGGCTATAATTGCCAGTGCAGATAGGGGTATAGGGGCCAAGCAGGATCTCGCCCGCGTTCCGCAGTTCGGGGAGCAGGGCAAACGGCTCGCGCACCTGGACCTCAAGGTGCTCCGGCGCATATTCATTCACAAAGGCCACCGCCTCAGCCATAGTGGATGTCAGCACCAGACCCCCGGTACCTTCGGGTGACTCGAAGACGGCGCGGCAGAAATTCCGCCGCCACTCCGGTAGGGCCGCGATCTTCTCCGGCAGCAGAGCCTGCACAGCCTGCGCCAGGCGCGGACTATCGGTCAGCAGCAGGCTGGAGGAATCGGGGCCATGTTCCGCCTCGATCAGCAGGTCGCGCGCCACCAACTCCGCCTCGGCGCCATCATCCGCCAGCAGGATTGACTCGCTGGGACCGGCGGGCAGGCCAACGTCCACGGTACCATACAGCAAGCGCTTGGCGGCCGTCACGTAGCCGCCACCCGGACTAGTAATTTTATGGACGCGGGCTATGCTGGCCGTGCCATATGCCAGGGCCGCGATAGCCTGCGCGCCCCCCACGCGATACACCTCGTGAACGCCACATAGATCGGCGGCGACCAGCGAAGCTGGATCGACCTTGCCCTCCGGCCCCGGCGGGGTACACACGACGATGCGAGGTACGCCGGCGATACTGGCGGGCGTGGCGAGCATATACATCACCGAAGGAAAGGCTCCTTTGCCACGCGGAACATAGAGTCCGACGCTCGTGATCGGCGTGATCTTCTCGCCCGCCATCACGCCGGGCGCCACCTGGGTATACCACTGCTCGTGGGGCATCTGGTGCTCGTGGAACACACGCACATTGCGGATAGCGTGCTCAATGGCGGCGCGGATCTCCGGGTCAAGGGCCTGGTAAGCTTCCTCAATCTCCGCGCGGCTCACCCGCAGTCCACCGGGGGCAAGCTGTACATGATCAAAGCGCGCCGTACACTCAACAAGAGCTTCGTCGCCGCGCTCGCGCACGCCCTGCACAATGGGGCGCACCTGCTCAATAAGGTCATCAATGCGCTGCTCAGCACGACGCAGCAGACGCGCGCGCTGCGCTGCGT
>JALYVR010000753.1 GCA_030853145.1 Chloroflexota bacterium
GGGTAGCAGTGCAATTCCTGTGCCAGTTTCGGGTTCACCAGGTGCTGAACGCGCGTGGATGGTTTGCGGGGCAGGAGCGAGAGGTAGGGGACGCCCAGTTTACGTGCCCGCGCTGGCAGTTCATCGGTATCTGAGGCTGGCGGGACCTGTGCGGCTCGTGGCTGGCGAAGCACGTTTCTGCGCGAGGAGTGTTCGGTCTGCCATTCAATGGTAAGGCTAGCCTCCGTCGCGGCCTGGATACACTCGATGAACTTCGCACGGGACGTGGGGTATGCGCTATGCCCGATAGTGAGCGCGCGGGGTCGCTGTATCTCCGCGTCGGAGATGCTATGAATGCGCCAGAGCGAGGCATCCCACAGGCGGCCCTGCACAATGAGTCCACCCTGCTGATTCGCTCCCAGCAAGATGAAGTACAGGCGGTGCTTCAAGAGAAAGACCGCGTCGCTTTTACGAACCAGGGGTCGAAGGTACTCCAACAGGTAGGCAGTGCAGCGGTCGGCCCGCGCGCTCGCTGCTAGAGTAGCGGTGCGCTCCTCCTGGTCAAAGTCCAGGCTGATAGCCACCAGCGCTACCTGCTCACTGTGTGTCGTGGTGCTATGGTGCATCGCCGCCGCAATGGCATGCGTCGTCTCGACTATCTCATACGCGCGTATGTTAGCGGTAGACTCTATTAAAAGCGAAGAAGCTGCTTGGCTGCTCATTTCGCGTAGCCCTTTCGTGTACTCGTTCTATCCTCACTGTACAATAGGGGAGAGAAGAAAAAAGCATCGACGCGGTTGTATTCATGTTAAGACTGAGGAATTGTGGTTAAGAATAAGATGCGTCTCGAAGCCAATGTGTGCATGATCGTGGGTGGGTCAGGGGACGACGGCGAACGTTTCTATAAGCAGGCAGAGCGGCTCGACAATGGTGTGGAACAGGCTGAGTAACTGGTCGGACTGCTGCGTGAGGTCAAACAAAAGCGTGGCGACCACTTCGTCGTCTTGCTTGGAAATGGTGCGGAAGCTCAGGAGAATATCGCCGAAGATGGCGCTGGCGCTATCGAGCATGGCGGCAAAGGCGCTATCGAATTGTGCGAGTGGAGGTGAGAAGGCCGGTAAAGGGTGGCTAAACTGGGCGGTGAAGGGCGTGAGCTTACGATGGTTTTCCTGCCATGCAGCCAGGCTCCCAGCGAGTGTGGTGAAAGCCTGCTCAATGGCGCTATCATGCCAGGGCTGCTCATGTGCCACGAAGGGCTGGCTTTCAAGGGGTTGACTCGTGCGGTCCAGGTCATCAAGGATGCCCTCGGCCGCCCCGTTGAGTAGGTGACAGAGCGGCTCCATGCGTTCAAGTATGCGCTTCACCTGGTGGAGATATGTCCAGGTGGCTTGCTGGCAGTCCAGGTGGTCTGGCGGAACCTGTCCATTCACCATGAACCCTGTCGCAGAGCTTAGGTCTGGCAATGCGCCGCGGTAGAGCCTATCGAAGCAGCAAAACATGTGATGCAGGCTGAAGGTAAGGATATGCATATCGTCCGCCGCGCTGCGCTCGTTGCAGCGGACCACCAGTGGCGCGAGGATCACGGCCAGGTCAATCGTGCTGGCCTGCCGGCCCCGGATGGTGTCCTGGCGCGAGGCACCCTTCGTGGGCTGACGTGGGTCTGTCTGCCGCGACCTAGAAAGCCATACGTGCTCTCTCAATCTGCTAAGGCGCCCCCTGGCCCCTATAGTTCTCCGGCGTTTCACGATGCAGCCCTCCTTCCCGCCATTTTAAGACGATGTGTGTCTCTGCTAGATATTGTACTGATCGTACCTAGCGCACGTGAGACCATAGGATAGCTGGGTCGCGGCTGTGTATCCGCTCCCATGACATACAAGTTATACAGGACTTTTTTCCTAAAATGTATGCCAGCTATTGCGAAACGTTTAAATTCAACTATAATTCTTCTGCATACTGCGCTTATATAAGATATATTCCGATATATAAAATGACCCGAAACTTGCGACCGGCGTAGGAGACAGGGAAAAACAATGATCTTTCAAAAGAAAGTGCTCTACGTGTTACTGGATATCGCTATCATCTTGCTTATGGGGATCTTGCTCTTCTATGGCTCGTCGCGACAATTCTCCGATAAATATGTAGATGCGGCCATTTATCAATGTTACGCGGTCGCATTCTGGCAGGGCGCATCAGGATTGCATGCTCTATCGCCTGGGCAGTGCGCATTCCTCAATAACAAAGATCTGCTAAATATCGTCATTCAATCGCTGACGAATCATCACATCCCACACCGGATTGTCCAGTTGGCGATCCGGCAGGAGGCGGGCGTGCGCTTCCACACTCTGCCGCGCGAGTATCCTGTTCTCACACTGATCCCTTTCTCGCTCGCGCTCCTGGCTCCCATGCAGTTCTACCAGCAAGCTTTTGCTATTCTGACTATCATATTCGCCGCCATGTTGTACTTTCTATTCAAGCGCTTTGCCTCGACGCGTAGTGCGCTCATTTTTGTGGCTTACCTGGTTATCGCGGGTTGGTCAACGGCGGCCAGTCGCTTCGATATTTTCCCTGCCGGGCTAACTCTAGGTGCCCTGATTATGGCGGATCAGAAGAAGTGGAACTGGGCTTTTACCTTCTTAGCGCTCGGCGCCCTGTTCAAATTTTATCCCGCGATCCTGGTGGTCCCGCTGTTTATCGCGCAACAGCAGAGCGAGGACGGGTCATGGTTTGCCTGGCATCGCTGGCGTGGGCTGGCCACCTTCCTGATAACCTGTGCTGCAATTGTGCTGGTCTCCATGGCGTTGAGCATCCCTGGGACGCTTGGTGCTTTGCAGTACTTTACGG